>JALYGZ010000113.1 GCA_030776845.1 Actinomycetota bacterium | reverse complement strand
GGGCATCGATGCGGACGCCCGCCGCGACGACCCCTCCTACCGGGGGATCGGATTCGAGCCCATCACCCATGCCGGCGGCGACGCCCGGGCCCGCCTGCGCCAGCGGCTGGCCGAGGCAGAGCAGGCCCTGCGGCTGGCGGCGCGCGCCCGGGGCGAGGAACGGCTGACCGTGCCGGGCCGGGTCGAGGGGCCGCGGGGCGGGCGCGACGGCGGCAGGACGCCGACCGGTGTGCTGGTCGACCTGCTCCCCGGCCTGCTCGAGGGCCTGGAGTGGAGCCAGGCCGTCACGGTCCTCACCAGCCTCGACCTGGACATGCGGGAGGCGGCGCCCACGCCCGCGGAGGTGGCCTGATGCAGATGGCCCATGCCCCCTGGTGGCTGGGAGCCCTGACGGTCGTGGGGACCCTGGCCGTCGGCTCCTACGTCGTCGCCGCGCTGCACGAGATGCTCGGGGCCGCCGTGGCGGGCGGCGGCAGGGTGGGAGCCGGCGTGGTGGCGCCCTGGCGACGGGCCGCGCTGCTGCTGCGCCAGGAGCGCACCCGCACCGAGGCGCCGGACCCCATCACCTGGGCCCTGGCCCCCGCGCTGTACGGCGGACTGGCCGCGGTGGCGTTCGCCGTGGTGCCCCTGTCCACCACGTTCGCGGTCGCCGACTTCCGCACCGGGATCGTCGTCTGGGGCGCCGCCGAGGCCCTGGCCATCGTGGCGATCTTCCTGCACGGGTGGTCGCCGAACTCGCCGTTCCCGCTGGTCGGCGCCTACCGCTTCGTCGCCCTGGCCCTGTCCTACGAGCTGCTGTCCATGTTCGTGCTGATCGCCGTGGCCCTGCCGGCGGAGTCGCTGCAGCTGACCGACATCGTGGCCGCCCAGCACGGGCTGTGGAACGTCGTCAAGCAGCCGCTGGGGCTGCCGCTGTTCATCGTCGTCAGCCTGGGGGTGACGTTCTGGGGCCCGCTGAACCTGGCCGACTCCTCCGACCTCGCCGGCGGCACGAGCGCCGAGGCGTCCGGCGGCCAGCGGCTGTCCTGGCAACTCGCCCGCTGCGCGATGCTGTTCTCCTTCGCCGCCATGGGCGCCACCGCCTTCCTCGGCGGCCCGCTGGGCCCGGGGCTGCCCGGCCCCGTATGGCTGCTCGCGAAGACCCTCGTGCTGCTCGTGGTGCTCGTGGGCCTCGGCCACGTGCTCGCGCGGGTGGCCCCCGAGCGGTTCGTCACCGTGGGCTGGACGGTGCTGTTGCCCCTGTCGTTCATCGACCTGCTCGTCGCCGGACTGGAGGCGCTTCCATGAACGCGTTCCTCGTCGACCTGGCCTTCTGGGTCTTCGCCGTCGGGGCGGTGTGGACCGGTTACCGGGTGTTCCGCACCGACTCGATGGTGCGCGCCTCCTTCCTGCTGCTGGCCTCCCTGGTCAACGTCGGGGCGATCATGCTGCTGCTGTCGGCCGAGTACCTCGGCTTCGCCCTCATCTTCATGATGGCGCTGGAGATGATGGTCATGGCCCTGTTCATGGTCATGTTCATGATGAACCCGGCGGGCCTGAACCCCATGGTCATGGTGCACCAGAACCGCCTGTCCGCCGCCGCCGGGTTCGCGGCCTTCCTCGGTCTGTCGGCCGTGGCGGTCCTCGCCGAGTTCCCCGACCGTCCGGTCCCCAACCCCGTCGGGGTGGTCGCGCAGCTGGGCGAGGAGCTGCTCGGCGACTCCATGCTGGTGTTCGAGTCGGTCGGCGTGCTGCTGCTGGCCACGATGATCGGTGCGATCGCGCTGTCCAGCCGGCGGGGGCGCTACGGCACGGCCGACGAGGGATCCGAGCCCCCGCCGCTGACGCCGCCCCCGGCCGGGGGTGAGCGGTGACGCTGCAGACCCTGCTGGTGGTCTCGGCGGCCCTCGTGGGCGTGGGCGTGTACGGGGCCCTGTCGCAGCAGTCGTTCGTCATGATCATGATGGGCCTGGAGCTGATGCTGAACGGGGTCATGCTCGCCGCCGTGGCCTTCTGGGCCCTGGCCGCCGAGGGCACGCCGAAGGGGCAGCTGCTGACGATCGTGGCCATGGCCGCCATGGCCGTCGAGATGGTGATCGGCTTCGCGGTCGTCGTGGCCGTCTACCGGGCCCGCCAGGTCGACATGACCGACATGCTCGACAGCATGCGGCGCTGATGCTGTGGTCCCTGCCCCTGGTCCCGGTGGTCGCGGGCCTGGCCATCTGGCGGGCGCACCCCCGGCGCGGTGAGCGCCTCGCGCTCGGCGCCATGGGGGCGCTGGCGCTGCTGGCGACCGCCGGCATCGCGGGGTGGGCGGCGTGGGCCCACCCCCGGGCGGAGTACGGCTGGGGGAGCGGCGTCACTCTGCTGCTGGGGGTGGACGACGTCGCCGGCGTCGTCGCGGTGCTCGTGCCGCTGGTGGCGGCCCCGATCGTCGTGTACGCCGCGGCTCATGAGCCCCGGCGCGGGCTGCCCCGCCTGATCGGCCTGCTCGTCGTCTTCGTCGGCGCCATGGAGCTGCTCGTCGTCGCCGGGGACCTGCTGACGCTGCTGATCGGCTGGGAGCTGGTCGGCGCCGTCTCCTGGGGCCTCATCGCCCACGAGTGGCGACAGGTCGACATCCCGCGGGCCGCGGCCCACGCCTTCAACACGACCCGGTTCGGTGACCTGGGCCTGTTCCTGGCCGCGATGGCCGCCTTCGCGGGCGTCGGCTCGCTGGGCTACGACCATCTGGCACAGCTCGACGGCCCGCTGCTGCACGTGGCTGTGGGCGGTGTCGTGCTGGCCGCCGCGGCGAAGTCCGCCCAGGTGCCGTTCTCCCCCTGGCTGTTCTCGGCGATGGGGGGCCCGACGCCCGTGTCCGCGCTGCTGCACGCGGCGACCATGGTGGCCGCCGGGGCCTACCTGCTCGCCCGCCTGCACGCCTTTCTCGACCTCGCCTCCTGGTTCGCCCCGGTCGTGGTGGGGATCGGCCTGACCACGGCGCTGGCCGGTGGGGTCGTGGCGTGCCTGCAGCCGCATGCCAAGAAGCTGCTGGCCGCGTCGACGTCGGCCCACTACGGCCTGATGTTCGTGGCCGTGGGCGCGGGGTCGGCCGCCGCGGGGATCGTCCACCTGGTGACCCACGCCGTCTTCAAGTCGCTGCTGTTCCTGGCCGCCGGGATCGCGATCACCGCCTCCGGCGGCGAGCTGCTGGGACGGATGCGCCTGGGCCGTCGCCTGCCGCTGGTAACCGCGCTCACCGCGGTGGGCAGCCTGGCGCTGGCGGGGGCGCCGCCGCTGTCGGGCGCGTGGACCAAGGAGGTCGTCGTGGCGGCCGCGGCCGAGTACGCGGCGTGGCTCGGGGTGCTCGTCGTCGCCGCCGGCGGGCTGTCGGCCTTCTACGCCACGCGCTTCCAGCTGCTGGCCTACGGTTCGATGCCCGGTGACGTCCGCGACCACGGCCACACCCGGGGCACGGTCGAGCCGTGGGCCCTGGGGGTCCTGGCGGTGGCCGTCGCCGGCCTCGGCGCGCTGTGGCTGCCCGGCGGCCACGACCTGGTCTCCCACCTGTTGGGCGAGGAGCTGCCGCCCGGCAAGACGTGGGAGCTCGTCGCCTCGCTGGCGCTGGTCGGGGCCGGCGTGTACGCCGCGGCCAACACCGACCGGGGCGAGCGCCTGGCGACACTGGGGCTGTCGCCGAGGTCCGCCGGGGCGGCCGACTGGCTGGGCCTTCCGGCGCTGGCCCGAGGCGCCGTCGTGGGGCCGACCCTGGCCCTGTGCGCAACGCTCGCCCGCTTCGACGATCGGGTGGTGGACGCGGGGGTGCGCGGGGCGG
>JALYGZ010000112.1 GCA_030776845.1 Actinomycetota bacterium | reverse complement strand
GCCCGGGGCTGTGGACGGCGTGCGCGCTCGCGGGGCGCAGGCGTCTGGCAGGCTGTCACCGGGGCCGGGCAGGGGACGAGGACATGACCACACGACAGCTGTTCGCGACCGACGCGTACCTGCACGTCTTCGAGGCGGGCGTCTCCCGCTGCGACGCCGACGCGCACCGGGTCGTGCTGGACCGCAGCGCCTTCTACCCCGGGGGTGGGGGCCAACCCCACGACACCGGCGAGCTCGTGTGGGACGGCGGCGGGGCCGGCGTGGTGAAGGTGGCGCGCGACGGCCCGGACGTGTGGCACTGGCTGGACCCGCAGGCGCCGTTGCCCGAGCCGGGCACGCCGGCCCAGGGACGGGTCGACTGGCGCCGCCGCTACCCGCTCATGCGCACCCACACCGCCCTGCACGTGCTGTGCGGGGTGGTGCGGGCCGACTACGGCGTCGCCGTCACCGGCGGCAACATGAAGCCCGGAGAGGGCCGATTGGACTTCCGGCTGGACGCGATGTCGGCCGACCTGGGCCGCTGGGCCGAGCGGCGGATCAACGACGAGATCGCCCGCGCCCGCCGGGTGCGGGTGGACTTCGTCGACCGCAGCGCGGCCGCCGGCGACGCCGCGCTGGTCCGGACCCGGGCCGACCTCGTCCCCGCGGAGGTCGACCCGCTGCGGGTCATCGACATCGTGGGCCTGGACCGACAGGTCGACGGAGGCACGCACGTCGCCTCGACGGCCGAGGTCGGCCGTGTCGCCGTCACCAGGACCGAGTCCAAGGGCGCGGCCAACAAGCGCATCCGCCTCGCGGTCGTCGACCCGCAGCCGGCGGGCGAGGTTGGCTAGAGCTTCAGCGCGTACCCCTCGAAGCGGACGCCCGGCGCCGGCTCGTGGTCCAGCGACGGCTCGCGCTCGAAACCCATCCGCTCGTACAGGTCGCGGGCGGTCTCCATCTCCTGGCTGGTCGTGAGCACGACGCGCTCCAGGCCGGCCGACCGCGCGCGATCGACCACATACTCCATGAGGGTACGCCCCACCCCGGTGCCGCGCTCGGACGGCCGCACGCCCAGCATGCGCACGCCCACGGTGTCCTCACGCGCCCCCCGGCCCTGCGAGAACACCGTCACCGAGCCGACGAGGCGGCCGTCGCGCTCGGCGACGAGGATCTCGGCCTCGGTCATGCGGCCGCGGACGTTGCCGATGATCTGGGCGAAGGAAGCCCAGGCGTCAGGCGACATCCGCGCCGCGTACTCGGCGTAGGCCTCGACGAGCAGCTCGGCGACCTGGTCCGCCTCGTCCTCACGGGCCGGGCGGATGTGCAGCTCACCGGTCACGGCGGCCTTGGCGCACCGCCTACTGGCGGTCGTCGCGGTTGAGCTTGTCCTTCACGGCCTCGGTGGCCTGGTCGACCTTCTCCTTGGCGGTGGCCGAGCCGCGGTCCACCTTGCCCTCCCGCTTGAGGTCCTTGTCGCCGGTGAGGTCGCCCGCGGCTTCCTTGATCCGGCCCCTGGCCTCGTCCCGCTCGTGGTCACTCACGGTTTGCTCCTGTTCGCGACGAAAGCTACGTATGACAGCGATACCCGCACCGTCACCGCGGCAACCGCCACCGGCGAAATGGTAGAAGTCACGCCGGCACCCGAGCTTGTGGAGAGGGGCGCGGCACCACCATGGCACCGCCCGGGCAAACCGCCGCGTGGCCGCTGCTGGCATGGGCGGTGGTCCTGGCCGGGCTGGGCGCCGTGCTGCTGGCGCGCGCGGCCCCACCGCTCGCCGCACAGGACAACGGCGGGCGCGCCGCGGCCCTGCAACGCGGCGCCAGGCTCTACGCGGGGTCGTGCGCGGAGTGCCACGCCGCAGACGGCAGCGGCGACATCGGCCCGTCGTTGCGGGACGTGGTGGTCCCCTACATCGACCTCGTGCTGCGGACGGGGCGAATGCCGCCGGAGAGCCGCTCGGGCGAGGGATACGGCGGTGACTGGTCCGACGCCGAGCGCGAGGCCATCGTCGCCTACACCGCCGAGGAGTTCGACCTGCAGGGCCGGCCCCCGGCCGTCACCGGGGGTGACCCCGCGGTCGGGCGGCGGGTGTGGATGGGCAACTGCGCCGCGTGCCACGGCAGCACCGGCGCGGGCGGGGTCGCGGGCGGTGGCACGATCACCCCTCGGATCGCTGGGCTGGACCCGGTCACGATCGCCGAGGCGGTCCGGGTCGGCCCGTTCCAGATGCCGGCCTTCGACCGCCAGCAGTTGACCGACGAGGATATCGGGGCGGTGACGGCCTACATGGACGAGGTCGCCCACGAGCAGGGAACCCCCCTGGGCCTCACGGAGCTGAACCCGGTCTACGCGTCAGGGGCGGCCTTTCTCATGGTCGTCGTCGTCGTCCTCTCGCTGCTGTGGATGGGCGGGGAGCCGGTGCACTTCCCCAACCCGCCCGAGGACGGGGAGGAACTGGGACGCGGGGAGGGCACCGACACGTGAGCGAGGCCCGCGGGAGGCCCGGCGAGGGCCGGGCCGGCGACGACCGGAGCCGCCTGTACGTGGTGGGGGAGGCGGTCCCCCCGCCCAGCGACGTCAACGACACCCTGGTCGTGGGCGCCCTGGTGGTCGCGGGGATGTGCGCGATCGTGTTCCCGCTGGCCCTGTTCCTGCAGCAGTCGCTGGTGGTCTACGGCGGGGCGCTGGCGGTCGGGCTGCTGGCCCTCGCGGTGGCGGTCCGCCGCTACTTCGTCGCCGCCTACCCGGAGATCAACGCGGTGGAGACCAGGGAGTCCGCCGTGGCCTCGCGGGAGCCGCGGGAGGAGACCCCCGTCTCCGACGTGCGCCCACTGGCCCGCCGGTCGCTGCTGGGCCGGGCCCTGGTGGGCGTCGCCGGACTGTTCGGCCTGTCCACGCTGAGCTTCGTGGCGTCGCTGGGCCCCAGGCCCAGCGAGGAGCTCACGCGCACCTCATGGCGGCCCGGCGCCCGTCTGGTCACCGGAGAGGGGACGCCCCTGCGGCCGGTGGACGTGGGCGTCGGCGGGGTCGCGACCGCCTGGCCCGAGGGCGCCGTCCTGGTGGAGGACTCCGCCGTGCTGCTCGTGCGGCTGTCCAACCGGCGGCCCCGACCGCCCACCAACCTGGACTGGGTGGTCGACGGGTCGCTGGTGGCCTACTCGAAGATCTGCACCCACGCGGGCTGCCCGGTGGGGCTGTTCCGGGAGCAGGACAGCGTCCTGTTCTGCCCCTGCCACCAGTCCACGTTCGACGCCGCCCGCGGGGCGATCCCCACCTTCGGGCCCACCGCGCGGGCGCTGCCCCAGCTGCCCATGGACGTCGACGACGCCGGCTTTCTCGTCGCCCTCGGTGACTTCACCGAGCAGGTGGGCCCCGCCTACGGATAGGGGATGCACGCATGACGCCGCTGTTCGCGCTGCTGTTCGACTCGCTGGACGAGCGGCTGCGCCTGCGCACGCCGGGGCGCAAGGTGGTCAACAAGGTCTTCCCCGAGCACTGGGCCTTCCTGCTGGGCGAGGTGGCCGTGTTCTCGTTCATCGTGCTGGTGCTGACCGGTGTGTTCCTCACGATGTTCTACACGCCGTCGGTCGACCCGGTGACCTACACCGGCGAGGACCCCCTCTACCGCGGCCAGGTCCTGCCCGGGGCCTTCGAGTCCATCGTGCGGCTGAGCGCCGACGTGGACGGCGGGCTGCTGTTCCGGCGCATCCACCGGGGAGCCTCGCACCTGTTCGTGGCCTCCGTCGTGCTGCACATGCTGCGGGTCATCCTCACGGGGGCGTTCCGCAGGCCTCGGGAGATCAACTACCACCTGGGCATCCTGTTGCTGCTGCTGTCGTTCGCCTCCGGCTTCACCGGCCAGTCGCTGCCCTACGACCTGCTGGCCGGCACCGGCATCCGCATCGCCTACACCGAGCTGCTGTCGACGCCGTTCATCGGCGACCGGCTCGCCTTCTGGGTGTTCGGCGGCGACTTCCCGGGGACCGGCGTCATCCCCCGCTTCTTCACGTTCCACGTCCTGGCCCTTCCCGGCCTGATCGTGGCCGTCATGACGCTTCACCTGGTGATCGTCGCCCGTCAGAGCCACACGCAGTTCCCCAGCCCCCGGGTCGACGGCCACCGCCAGGTGCTCGGCAAGCCCCTGTGGCCCAGCCAGTTCCACGTGTCGACGACGCTGGTGCTGTGGCTGGGCGGCCTGCTCACCCTGGCCGCGGTGCTCGTGCCGTGGAGCGACGAGGCGCTCGTCGCCCCCTACCAGGTGGGCCACATCACCAACCAGGTCCAGCCCGAGTGGTTCATGTTCTGGCTGGAGGGGGCCCTGCGCATCTTCCCCCCCGTGGAGTTCTCCCTGCTGGGCATGACGATCTCCGGGCCGTTCGTGGCGGGGGCGCTGTTCCCGGCGCTCATCATCAGCGTCCTGGTCGCCTACCCGACCATCGAGAGGCGTTTCTACGGGCTGCGGGGCGACTGGCACGTGCTGCAGAACCCGCTGGAGATCCCCTTGCGGGCCGCCTTCTCGAGCGGCTTCTTCGGCTTCCTGCTGCTCGTGGCGGCCGCGGCCACCAACGACATCCTGTCGCGCCTGACCGGCA
Organism: Actinomycetota bacterium; assembly: GCA_030776845.1. GTDB lineage: Bacteria > Actinomycetota > Nitriliruptoria > Euzebyales > Egibacteraceae > JAHWKQ01. Next base: position 3,505 of record JALYGZ010000112.1, on the reverse strand, counting down.
TCCCCATCGAGGCCATCACGTGGTTCTTCCGGATCGCCTCGCTGACGCTGCCCCTCGCGGCCGCCGTCGCGTTGTACCGCTACAGCTCGGCACGCCTGCGCCGGGCGGGTCTGCAGGTGGCCCGCGTGGAGGCCGCGCCTGACGGCGGGTCGTAACGGCCCCGGCTCAGCCGGCGTGCGCCCGGCCCAACAGGTAGCTCTCCGCCAGATGGTTCCAGCCGCACACCAGGCAGCACTCGACCACGTAGGCGGTGAAGGACCGGTGCTGGGAGGCCAGACCCGCCAGCTCCTCCCGGGTCCAGACCACGTGGCCGGACTTGCGCCGCAGGTCGGTGCCGAACACGTAGGTCACCAGGCGCAGGGTGTCGGCGTCGTCGCGCGGGACCAGGGCACGGTCGTCGGCCAGGCAGCAGATGGGACAGCGCCTGCGGGCCTGCAGCCCCACGTGACGTGCGGCCCGCAGCAACTCGGGGTGAGCGTCGCAGACTTCCTCCACCGGCACCGCGCCGCGGGTGACCTGGGTGACCAACGCCCGCTTGGCGATCCGGTAGTCGGTGACCCCCCTCATGGGCCTACGGGGGCCGGCGGACGGACGGCTCCCCGGCGGGCCGGGGTCGCCGACAGGCTCGGGGTGCGCATCCGGGCAGTGTAGGAGGGCGCGCGCGCCGGTGGGCAAGTTGCACGGCTTGTAGCAACGCGCTATATCACGGTGATGCATCGTCTCGATGTATCGTGGCGATGCAGAAGGTCATCACCAACCGAGACCTCGAGGCGACACCACCGATGCTGGAACTGGCCATCCTGGGGCTGCTCAAGGAGCGGGCCATGCACGGCTACGAGCTCCGCAAGCAGCTCGGCCACAAGCTCGGCTACTTCTGGACGGTGTCGTTCGGCTCGCTGTACCCGACCCTGCGCCGCCTGGAGCGGCGAGGAGCCGTCGAGAAGATCTTCCCGGCCGAGGAGACCTCCCGGCGCAAGCAGGTCTACCGCATCACCCGCGCCGGCGAGCGCCTGTTCCTGTCCCTGCTGGAGGGCGGCGCCGGGACCGCGTGGGAGGAGGACAAGTTCCCCCTGCGCCTGGCCTTCTTCCGCTACCTGCGCCCCGAGACGCGCATCCGCCTGCTGGACCGGCGCAGGACCTACCTGCAGAGCCGCCTGGAGACCGCGCGGACGTCGCTGGAGCGGGCCGCGGGTGGTCGCCACGATCCCTACACGCTGTCGCTCATCCGCCACGGCCTGGACACAACCGAGCGCGACATCACCTGGCTCGAGGAGCTCATCGCCGCCGAGCGAGTGCTGCTGGAAGGGGGGGAGGCCCCTCCGGGCGGGACCGGGGCCGGGCCCCCGGAGGACTCGGCGGAGCCCGACGACAACCGCAGCCAGATCAGCTAGCAGGCGCCGGCGGGGCCCGGCACGAGACCAAGGAGCACCACCTGATGGGCAGCAAGGTTCGCACCGCGATCGCAGGGCTGGGCAACTGCGCCAGCTCGCTGGTGCAGGGTGTGCACTACTACCGCGACGCCGACCCGGCGACCTTCGTGCCCGGGCTCATGCACGTGGACCTCGGCGGCTACCACGTCGGCGACCTGGAGTTCGTCGCGGGATTCGACGTCGACGCGAAGAAGGTCGGCCGGGACCTGGCCGAGGCGATCGTGGCGCCACCCAACAACACGGTCCAGTTCGCCGACGTGCCGCCCCTGGGTGTGGAGGTGCTGCGCGGGCCCACCCTCGACGGCTTCGGGGAGTACTACCGCCGGAGCTGCGAGGAGAGCGACGCGGCAGCGGTCGACGTGGCCGCGGAGCTGCGGCGCGCCCGCGCCGACGTGCTGGTCTGCTACCTGCCGGTGGGCAGCGAGCAGGCGGTACGCCACTACGCGCGCGCCGCACTCGACGCGGGCGTCGCGTTCGTCAACTGCCTGCCGGTGTTCATCGCGAGCGACCCGCAGTGGGCCCGGCGCTTCGCCGACGCGGGCGTCCCGGTCATCGGCGACGACATCAAGTCCCAGGTGGGCGCCACCATCACCCACCGGCTGCTGACGCGGCTGTTCGAGGACCGCGGCGTCTCCCTCGACCGCACCTACCAGCTCAACTTCGGCGGCAACATGGACTTCATGAACATGCTGGAACGCGAGCGGCTGACCTCGAAGAAGGTTTCCAAGACCCAGTCGGTCACGAGCCAGATGGCCACGCCGGTCGGCAGGGACGACATCCACGTGGGCCCAAGCGACCACGTCCCCTGGCTGGAGGACCGCAAGTGGGCCTACATCCGCATGGAGGGCCGCAACTTCGGCGACGTGCCGCTCAACCTGGAGCTGAAGCTGGAGGTCTGGGACTCGCCCAACTCGGCCGGCGTGGTGATCGACGCCGCGCGCTGCGCCAAGCTGGCCCTCGACCGGGGGACGGGAGGCCCGCTGCTGGCCCCGTCCGGGTACTTCATGAAGTCCCCGCCGGTGCAGTACGCCGACGACGTCTCCCACCGGATGGTGGAGGAGTTCATCGCGGGCCCCGCTCCCACGGACGTGGGCCGACTGGAGTCACGCGCCGGCTGACCCCCCGGCGGGGTCACAGCAGCCCCGCTCGGTCCGGGGGCGCGTAGCGGTACCACGGGCGACCGCGGACCAGCCGGCGCGGCACCGGCCCGTAGTGGCGGCTGTCGGTGCTGTGACGCCGGTCGTCGCCCACGACCAGGACACCGGCGTCGGCGCGCAGCGTGCGGCCGTCGACCACGAGCGTGTCCCCGGGGACGCCGGCGACGCGCTTGACCACTTCGCGGGCCGGTGACCGCGGGTCGCCGACGACCGCCAGGTGACCGCGCCGGACCCGGCGCGTGCGATGGACCAGCAGCCGGTCGCCCGGGCGCAGCGCGGGCGACATGCTCGGGCCAGTCACCACCACCCGGTGCGCCCACCGCCACAGTCCCAGGGCCCCCAGCGCGGCGGCCAGCACGGTCGCGCCCGCCAGGCTGCGGTGACCGGTTACCGGCGGGGCCATCGGGAAACAGTGAGCAGCGGCCCAGGGCGGCCGCGACGCAACCGCGAGGAGGAATTGGCCATGATTGTCGACCGCATCCTGACCGTGCTCGACGGGGTCCGGGCGCCTCGGAGCGTGAGTGCCCACTGCGACCTGCCGTGCGGGGTGTACGACCCGGCCCAGGCGCGCATCGAGGCGGAGTCGGTTCTCGGCTGCATCCAGAAGTACCTCGACTCCGACGACCCGATCTTCCGCGACCGGGCCATCCAGATCAAGGAGGAGCGGGCCGACTTGGTCAAGCACCACCTGTGGGTGCTGTGGACTGACTACTTCAAGCCCCAGCACCTGGAGGACCACCCGAACCTGCACGACCTGTTCTGGCGGGCGACAAAGGCGGCGGGGGACGTCAAGAAGACCGTCGAGCCCGATGACGCCCAGCAACTGCTCGACCTCATCCAGGAGGTCGACGAGATCTTCTGGAAGACCAAGAGCTGACCGGCGGTCGGGCGGCCGCCTCCTGCCGGAGGGGGCCGCCC
>JALYGZ010000111.1 GCA_030776845.1 Actinomycetota bacterium | reverse complement strand
TCGCCACCGACCGCGCCCCCGAGGGGGTGGCGACCCTGGCGCTGTTCGCCGACGCGGCGGGGCTGGCGCGGGTGCTGTACGAGGGGCTGCGCGCCGCCGAGGACGCCGGCCTCGACGTGGTCGTGGTCGAGAGCGTCGAAGAGGTCGGGATCGGCCGGGCGGTCATGGACCGGCTGCGCCGCGCGACGGCCTGAACGGGCACTACAGCCGCGCGCTGCGAGGACCGAAACCCTAAGCGGGCCCCCGTTCCCGCAAGCAGGGGGGGCCCGGCGCGTCCTTGGCGACGCGGGACGCTTTCCACAGGGTCCGACCGGACAAGGTGGGCTGACCGCGGAGACGGAGCAAGGGTCTTACCGTGATCGTGGGAATGGTAGGAGCAACCGGTTTCCTCAGCGGAGGCCCCCTCGAGGAGCTGCCGGCGATGGGCAGGGTGAGACCGCATCGACAAGGCCAACGGCTGGCGGGTGGGTTGACCATCCAAGCCGGCGGCGACCGACCCGACGCACAGCTCGTCGCCGCCCGCGCAGCGGTCCAGCGCCTAGGCGCGCTCGCCCGGGCGCTCGTCGATCCACCGTGCTGCGCCGAGGGCCACCCGACGGTGGTAGGGCGGGACGTGCCAGACCACGAGGGCTGCAGACTGGGCGACGTGCCCGGCGGGCGTCAAGCCTGCGAGATCGTCGCCGACCTGGCGCGGCTGGTGGCACCCGAGGCCGCCGCGCGCGCCTCCGGCGACGACCTGGCGCGTCGCTACCTGCGGGCGCTGGGCGACGCCGCCGGAGCGGTGTACCTGTGTCGTCGGGTCGAGCACGCCTGCGGTCATTGCTGGTTCAGCCCGGAAGGCCCCGCGGCCGACGTCTGTGGCCGCGTCCTGGCCGTCTCGCACCGGCTGCAGGCACGACCTGCTTCCGTCCTGCGCTGAGACATCAGAGCGGGCCGCGCCCACGTCGTCGCGGTCATCGTCGTCGACGGGTCTCGAGCTTGGCGACGAAGGCATCCGTACCGCCGTTGTAGGTCGGGTCGTAGGCGGCCGGCGTGGTAGGGAAGGCTCCCGATTCCGTCTGCCCCGTGATGTAGGCATCGCCCGCGGGGTCGACAGCAATGTCAGCTCCGCCCTCGAAGCCCGCCGTGCCGACGAACGTGGAGTAGACCAGCGCCGACCCGTCGCGGGACAGCTTGGTCACGAAGGCGTCCGCCGAGCCGTTGAAGCTGCCGCGGGCGAGGTAGGCGACGCCGTGACCGGCCTGGCCACGTTGAGCTCGAAGCTCAAGGGCAGCTTGCCGTAGGCCTGGCGGAGCTGCCCGCCGTCGACGGCGCCCCACCGCTCGGGCGCCGCCCGAACGACCGAGCCGGCCGCCGACGGGCCCAGGCCCCAAAGCAGCGCCGCCAAGGCAAGCATCGTCGCCATCGCTGCGGGCGGAACCGGACCCAGACCGTTGATCGGCAACACCATCGCAGCACCTCCCCCCGGACGCGCCACACACCGAGCCCGAGCGCGAGCCACGGCCCTGGACTGCGGTCCCTGGATGCCGCTGCCATAGACCACCGGGCGGGTCGATCAGCGAAGCCGAGACTGCCCCGCCTCGGTGGACGCCTTGGGCATGTAAACCATCGCTCGCCGGCTCCGGTAAGTGCGCCCGGCACCCAGTGGCGCGGGTCATAGGCGGCCGGTGGCGCGGAGGGGGCTTGCCGTGCGTGCGCTCCCACCAGATGGCCTGGCAGCGCAGGCTGCAGGACGGGGTCGCTATCGCTTCGCTACTCGAGCGACTAGCCCGGGTCGCTACCGCTTCGCTACTTGAGCGACTAGCCCGGGTCGCTACCGCTTCGCTGCCTGAGCGACCTAATGGGGGTGCAAGGGCCTCGGTAGTTCGGCGAGGCTGGTGTCCGAGCCGACCGGCAGGTGAGCACTGAAGCGACCAGGGCCGCGTGGTGAGCTCTAGACCTAGACCGTGCCCCTGCTGGCAGGTGAGGAGGAACGACGACTGGTGGGATGGCGTGCCAGCAAGAGCACTGATCCATTAGGGCGTGCGTGTGCCTCCTTGACGGCTCGAGACCCGTGTCCGCGCGGCTTCCCCGACTGGAAAGCGAGTGATCTTCGTTGGCATCGACTGGTCAGAGCAGCACGACGACGTAGAAGTCCAAGACGCCGATGGCCGGCGGCTGGTCGCGACGCGCGTCCCGGAAGGGTTGGACGGAGTCGGCAAGCTCCACGCCTTGCTCGCTGATCACGCCCACGAGCCGGGCCAGGTCGTCATCGGCATCGAGATTGACCGCGGGTTGCTGGTCGGATCACTGGTCGCCGCCGGCTATCAGGTGTTCGCGGTCAACCCCAAGTCGGTCGACCGCTACCGCGACCGCCATGCGTTGTCAGGGGCGAAGTCAGACGCCGGCGACGCCAAGGTACTGGCCGATCTCGTGCGCACCGACCGCCACAACCACCGCCCGGTCGCCGGCGACAGCGACCTGGCCGGGGCGATCAAGGTGACCGCCCGGGCGCACCAGAGCCTGATCTGGACCCGCCAGCGGCAGGTCAACCAGCTGCGCTCGGCGTTGCGCGAGTACTACCCGGGCGCGCTGGCCGCGTTGGGCACCGACCTGACCCACCCCGACGCCGTGGCCGTGCTGACCAAGGCGCCGACGCCCGAGCTGGGCCGGCGGTTGTCGACCGCGCAGATCGCCTCGGCGCTGCGCAAAGCCGGCCGCCAACGCAACGTCGACAAACGAGCCGCAGCCATCCGTGACGCGCTGCGCGCCCCGCAGCTGGCCGCGCCGGCGCTGGTCACCGACGCCTACGGCGACACCACCAAGGCCCTCGTGCAGGTCATTGCTGGCCTTACGGCGCAGATCGACCAGCTCGAGACCGCGCTGGCCGACCGTTTTGACCAGCACCCGGACGCCGCCATCTACCGCTCCCTGCCAGGACTTGGTGAGGTGCTCGGCGCCCGGGTGCTCGCGGAGTTCGGGGACGACCCCAACCGCTACGCGGATGCTAAAGCCCGCAAGAACTACACCGGCAGTTCACCCATCACGAAAGCCTCCGGCAAGCACCGCGTGGTCCTCGCCCGCTTCCTGCGCAACCGCCGCCTTGCCGACGCCATCACCTGGTGGGCGTTCTGCTCGCTGACCAGCTCGCCCGGCGCCAGAGCGTTCTACGAGCATCACCGCGTCAACGGCGACACCCACCACCAAGCCCTACGCGCGCTGTCCAACCGCTGGGTCGGCATCCTCCACGGCTGCCTGCGACACGAGACCGCCTACGACGAGACTACCGCCTGGGGCCATCGCGAAGCCAAACCCGAGCAAGCGGCTTGACAAGCTACGGCCGTGGGATGTCTAGGTCGGGGCCCCTCCCGACCCGTCCTTGAACGCCTGGCTGTACTCGGCGGTCCTTCTCGAGGCGCGCACATGGTAGGGCACGCTGGTGACGACGACCCCGGGCTCGAACAGCAGCGCGCCCTTGATGAGTAGAGCGGTCTGGCCGTGCAGCGGCTGCTGGTACCAGCGGGGCAGCACGAACTCGGGCAGCACGCAGGTCACCACGGTGCGTCGCCCGTCGGGGGAGAACTCGCGCACGTAGTCGCGCACCGACTCGCTGAGCGCCCGGAAGGGGCTGTCGAGCAGCTCGAGGGGCACCTGCACCCCCCAGTCGCGCCACTCGTCGAGCAGGGCGCTGCCGGTGTGGACCTGCAGGTTGACCGACAGGGCCCGCAGCGTGGTCGGCTGCAGCCCCTGGGCGTACGCCAACGCCCGCATGGTGGCCTTGTGCACCCCCGCGACGAGCACGACGACGTGGTGCTCGACGGGCTCGGCCACCGTGTAGGGGCCCTGGCCGCGCTCGGCCGAGACGACGTTGGTCACGACCAGGTTGCGCGCGCCCAGCAGCCCGGCCTTCAGGCGCAGGGCGAGCCGGTGGCGGCCCAGGACCTCCAGCCACGACCGGGAGCGGGTCTCGGGGACGAGCGCGGTGGTGAAGGCCCCGGGATGGTCGCGCTGCTCCTCCTCCAGGGCCTGGCGCAGGGTCTCGACCACCCGCCGGCGGCTCGCGTGCAGCGCTCGCAGCGGCACGTCGGGGGCCAGGTCGGCCCAGCGGCGCTCGAGGTCGGGTTCGTCCAGCGGCACGGCCAGGGCCCGCAGCGACGCCGGGGTGATCGCGCGGGCGTAGGACACCGCCCGGACGGTCGTGGCGTCGACCCGGTCCAGCACGATCACGACGTGGTTGGCCCGCTGGGGCTCGATCTGGACGACCCCCGCGCGCAGCTCCAGGGCCACCGCCTGGTAGTGGCGGCGGATGGCCCACATGCCCAGCGCCAGCACCGGCGTGGCGGCGATGACGATCCAGGCGCCGTGGACGAACTTCGTGACCGCCACCACGACCAGCACGACCCCGGTGACCGCCGCGCCCACGCCGTTGATCGTCGCGGAACGCCGCCATCGGGGTTCCCGGGTGCGGAACCAGCGACGCACCATGCCGGTCTGCGACAGCGTGAACGAGGTGAACACGCCCACGACGTACAGCTGGATGAGCCGACTGACCTCGGCCTGGAAGGCGATCAGGAGCAGGGCCGCGGCGGTGGCCAGCACCAGGACGCCGTTGCTGAACACCAGCCGGTCGCCGCGGGACAGCAACTGGCGGGGCAGGAAGCCGTCGCCGGCCAGGATCGACGACAGCCGGGGGAAGTCCGCGTAGGCGGTGTTGGCCGCCAGGATCAGGATGGCGGCGGTCACGACCTGGATGAGGTAGAAGCCTGTGCCCTCCCCGAACACCGCCAGGGCGATCTGGGCGTTGACCGTGCGCTCCATGCCCTCGAAGGCCACTGCGCCCACCTGGGTCGCCAGGAAGCTGATCCCCAGGAACAGCGAGATGGCGATGGCGCCCATGATCCCGAGGGTGGCGGCGGCGTTGCGGCTCTGCGGGTAGCGGAACGCCTGCACGCCGTCGGAGATCGCCTCCACGCCGGTCAGCGCCGTCGAGCCCGACGCGAACGCGCGCAGGATGAGGAACAGGCCCAGCCCCGTCTCCGCCTCGAGGACCCCGGCGGTCAGAGGCGCCGCGGGACACCCCCCGATGCAGCGCACCAAACCCGTGATGATCATCACGAACATCGTGACGACGAAGGTGTAGGTCGGGACGGCGAACAGCACTCCCGCCTCCTTCACGCCGCGCAGGTTGGCCAGCGCCACGAGTG
>JALYGZ010000110.1 GCA_030776845.1 Actinomycetota bacterium | reverse complement strand
TCCCTGCCCCCGGCCCATGGCCCACCCGCCCAGGCCGGCGCCCGCCGCGACCGTGGCCGCGGTCGACAGCTTGGCGATCTGCTTGGCCTGGCGGTTGAACTCCACCACCGGCCAGCCCCGCCGGTGGGCGAGCGTCATCAGCGACCGGTCCGGGTTGACCGCCACGGGGTGGCCCACCAGCTGCAGGATGGGCAGGTCGCTGGCCGAGTCGGCGTAGGCGTAGCATCGGACCAGGTCGTAGCCGCGCTCGGCGACGAGCTGGCGCACGACCTGGGCCTTTCCCTCGCCGTAGCAGAAGGGCCCCGCCAGCCGGCCCGTGTAGCACCCGTCCACGATCTCGCTGACGGTACCCAGGCCGCCGGCGATCCCCAGCGCCCGGGCCAGCTCCGAGACGATCTCCACGGGGCTGGCCGAGATGATGTACGCGTCGCGGCCGGCCTCCTCGTGCATGTCCAGCAGCGCCTGGGCCTCCGGGCGGATCCGGGGCAGCAGCTGCTCGACCACGACGGGCGCCAGCCGGTGCAGCGTCTCCTCGGCCTCCCCGGCGACGCTTTCGAGGATGCGGTCGCGCAGCGCCTCGGACGTCTCCTCGGAGGCCCCGAACAGCCTGAAGGCCACCGAGCCCAGGGCGTCGGCGACCAGTCGCGGCAGCGGCAGGATGCCCTCCCGGTAGGCCGCCTTGCCGAAGTAGTAGGTGCTGCTGCCCGACAGGAGCGTGCGATCGAGGTCGAAGAAGGCCGCGGAGTCGGTCATGGTCGTGACGGTCGCTCCCCCTCGGCGACGTGGCTACACACGGGATTCTACGGCCGGGCGTCAGCCCGCGCGCTCGCCCGGGGGATCGCGCTCCACACGGATCACCTCCACGTCGACGACCTCCCGGTCGCCGACGTCGGGTGAGGGGGGCCGGCGCACCCGCAGGCCGAACGCCCGCCGGACCCGCCCCCGCACCAGCCGGTTGCCCAGCGCGCGCGTCGGCGGCAGCACCAGCAGCAGGCCCACGGCGTCGGTGAGGAACCCGGGGGTCACCAGCAGCGTGCCGCCAACCAGCACCAGTGCCCCGTCCACGACCTCCTCAGCGGGCAGGCGGGACTGCGCCAGCGCCTCGCGGAAGCGGCGCCACGCGCGCAGGCCCTCGCGGCGGACCAGCGCGGCGCCGGCGACCGACACCGCCAGCAGCAGGGCGATGGTCGACAGCGGGCCGATCGCCGGGCCGACGACCTCGACGATGAGGTACAGCTCCAGCAGCGGGACGACGACGAAGGCGGCGAACAGCAGCAGGCGCGTCATGACGCCTCCGCCGCCTCGTCAGCATCGGCGGGTCGGCCCTGGCGCGACTGGTCGACGGAGCGCTTGAGCGCCTCCATGAGATCCACCACCCCCGCGGGCTCGCCGGGCTGCTCGGCGACCGTCACCTCCTGGCCCTCGATCTTGGCCGCCACCCCCTCCTGGACCCTCTGGCGGTACTCGTCGGCGTAGGCCTCCGGGTCGAAGTCCTCGGTCAGGCTCTCGATGAGCGTCCTGGCCATGGCGACCTCCTGGTCGCGGGGCTGGGGGATCTCGTCGACGTCGAGGTCCGACAGGGACACCTCGCGGATCTCGTCGGGCCAGTGCATTGTCTCCAGCACGAGCAGCTCGTCGCGCAGCCGCAGCGTGGCCAGGTGCTCGCGGTCGCGCAGCGAGATCTTGCAGATCGCCACGGCGTTGCGGTCACGCATCGCCTCGACCAGCAGCCCGTAGGCCTTCGCGCCCGTCGGCTCGGGAGCCAGGTAGTAGGAGCGCTGGAAGTACACCGGGTCGATCTGCTCCAGGGGCACGAACTGCTGGATCTCCACGGTGCGGCTCGATGGCGGCTTGAGCGCGTCGAGCTCCTCGCGGTCGAACACGACGTAGTGGTCGCGCTCGTACTCGTAGCCCTTCACGATGTCCTCGTACTCGACCTTCTCCCCGTCGGCCTTCGCGACGCGCTGATAGCCGATCCGACTGTGGTCGGAGGCGCGCAGCTGGTGGAACGACGGCGACTTGTCGAGCGTCGCCGGGTACAGCCTGACCGGGATCGTGACTAGGCCGAAGGACAGCGCGCCCTTCCACAACGTTCGCATCGGGTTCGACCTCCCTGTCACCGGTCCCCATGGTCTCACTGTTGGTCAACCCGCGCGAGCGCCGCACCCACCGGCCGTGGCCGGTGGGGCAGGATTGAGGCCATGGCGGACGTGCCGACGACCGTGGACTTCCCCCGTCCCCTGCCCGCCGTGGCGGGCCGCGACGCCTGGCGCGTCACCGCCGACGGCGTCGAGGTGCGCCTGACCAACCTCGACAAGTCATTCTGGCCCGACGAGGGCTACACCAAAGGCGACGTGGTCGCCTACTACGCCAACATCGCCGAGCGCATCCTGCCCTTCCTGCGTGACCGGCCGCTGACGCTCAAGCGCATGCCCGACGGCGTCGACGGCGACTTCTTCTACGCCAAGCAGGCGCCGCCCCACACCCCGCAGTGGGTCGCCACCGCGCCGGTCGTGTCCGCCGACAGCGGCAAGCGCATCGACTACCTGCTGGCCCAGGACACGGCGTCGCTGTTGTGGCTGGCCAACCTGGGCTGCATCGAGATGCACCCGTGGCACAGCCGCGTCGACGCGCTGGGGCGACCCGACTACGCTTTCTTCGACCTCGACCCGTTCGGCGTGGACTTCGGTGTCGTGCGCGACGTCGGGCGGCTGGTCCGCGTCGTGCTGGACCAGCTCGGGCTGCACGGCTACCCGAGGACATCCGGGGCGACGGGGCTGCACGTGTACGTGCCGATCGACCGCGTCCACAGCTACGCCCGGGTGCGCGAATGGGTGGGCCGGGTGTGCCGGCTGATCAACCGCGCCGACCCCGACCGCACCACGATGGAGTTCCAGGTCTCCCGCCGCGGCGGCAAGGTCTTCCTGGACCACAACATGAACACCGAGGGTCGCAACATCGCGGCGGTCTACAGCCTCCGGCCCGAGCCCGGCGCGCCGGTGGCCACGCCGCTGCGCTGGGCCGAGCTGGACGGCGACGTCCACCCGCGGGACTTCACGATCCGCTCGGTGTGGGCGCGCCTGGACAACGACCCCGCGCCGTTCGAGCCGGTCCTGGCCGCCGGGCAGGACCTGCGCGCGGCCATGGAGGCGGTCGGCATGTCACCCGAGGAGGCCGACGACGCCCCCGCCCACCGGATGGCCGGCCGGGACCCCGAGGAGCCCGGGCGGCTGGGCGCCTACGCGGGCAGGCGCGACTTCACGCGCACCCCGGAGC
>JALYGZ010000109.1 GCA_030776845.1 Actinomycetota bacterium | reverse complement strand
ACACGTTGGTGATCGCCGCGGTCAGCGTCGTCTTGCCATGGTCGATATGACCGATGGTGCCAATATTCAGATGCGGCTTGTTCCGCTCGAACCGGCTCTTAGCCATCCACCAACGCCTTTCGTGACCTCCCTGGGTGTCGCCTCATACAGGAAAGGCCGAGGTGACTCTCGGCCTGTCCCGGACGGTGCGTCGTAGCGGCGGGTGGGATCGAACCACCGACAACTCGATTATGAGCCGAGTGCTCTGCCACTGAGCTACGCCGCCGTGTCGGCACGCCGGCCCGCGGTGACCCGCACCGGGGCTCGAGCCCCCCAACGGAATCGAACCGTTGACCTTCTCCTTACCATGGAGACGCTCTGCCGACTGAGCTAGGGGGGCGCGGCAGCCTGACAGTATGGGACCGTGCCGGGGGGCTCGCAACCGGCATCCGCCCGCCGCCGGTGGTGGTGGGAGAAGGATTCGAACCTTCGTAGGCTGAGCCGGCACGTTTACAGCGTGCTCCCTTTGGCCGCTCGGGCATCCCACCGGGCACGGGGATGGTAGATGCGCCCGCCGCGGAGTCGCAACCGGGTCGCGTTAGGATGCACCCGGAGCGTGGCGGAGGAGGACCATGGCCGACAGCAGCTTCGACGTCGTCGCGGAGGTCGACCGCCAGGAGGTCGACAACGCCGTCAACCAGTCGGCCAAGGAGATCGCGCAGCGCTATGACTTCAAGGACACCGGCACGTCGATCGGCTGGGCCGGCGAGCAGGTGGTGATCACCGCCAACTCCGAGGAGCGGGTCCGGGCGGCCCTCGACGTCTTCAAGGGCAGGATGGTCAAGCGCAAGGTGAGCCTGAAGAGCCTGGTCCACGACGAGCCCAAGCCCGGCGGCCGGGGCAACTACCGGCTGGAGGTGTCGCTGGTCCAGGGCATCCCCGCCGACAAGGCCAAGGCGATGGTCAAGCAGATCAAGGCCTCCAAGCTCAAGGTGCAGCCGGCGGTCCAGGGCGACCGGCTGCGCGTGTCCAGCAAGAGTCGCGACGCCCTGCAGGAGACCCAGGCGCTGCTGCGCGCGAACGACCAGGGCCTGCCGCTGCGCTTCACCAACTACAAGTAGGGCGCCTACCCGGTCAGGCGCACCAGCGAGAAGAGGAACACGCCGACACCGGCGAGGAACAACAGGGACCCGACGACCGACCAGACGTCCCCGTTGCCGATGGCCCCGGCCAGGAAGAAGAACCCGGACACCAGGAACACCAGCCACCCCGCGAGGTCGAACCTCCACTTCGTCCCGCGTCGCTCCTCGACAGCCATGGCTCCCCTTGTGCTCGCCGGGCACATCGTGGCAGGTGGAGCCGCGCGGCCGAAAATGGTCACCCGATCCGACCGGCGACGGTGACGTTCCCGGCCGCGGCCTCGACGAGCCGGCGGTGCACGGGCGGCTCCATCGGCGGTCCGAAGAGGAACCCCTGGCCCTGGTCGCAGCCGATGCCCAGCAGCCGCTCCCGCTGGTCGACGCTCTCGACGCCCTCCGCCACCACGGTCAGCCCGAGCGTCCGGCCCAGGCGCACGACCGCCTCGACATAGGCCAGCTGCTCGTCGTCGTCCAGGTCGCGCACGAACGACCCATCGATCTTGAGGATGTCGATGGGAAGGCGCCGCAGCTGCCCCAGCGACGAGTACCCGGTGCCGAAGTCGTCGACCGCAACCCGCACCCCCAGGGCCCGGAGCGCGCCCAGCACCTCCAGGACCTCCCCGGGAGGGTCCATCAGCTCCGACTCGGTGAGCTCGACCACCAGCCGGGGCGCCGGCAGGCCCGCCTGGCCCAGCGCCTCCCGGGCGTCGGCTGCGAAGTCGGGTTGGGTCAACTGCCGGATCGACACGTTCACCGACACCGTCAGCGGCTCCCCGAGCGGGTCGGACAGGGCACGCATGTGGCGGAAGGCCCGTTGCAGGAGCTGCCGGCCCAGCTCCCCGATCAAGCCGGTCTCCTCGGCGACGGGCAGGAAGTCGGCCGCCACCAGCAGGCCCCGCTTCGGGTGGGGCCAGCGGACGAGCGCCTCGGACCCCACCATCCTGCCCGTGGCGAGGTCGACGACCGGCTGGTAGTGCACCATGAGCTTGCGCTGCGCGAGCGCCGTGCGCAGGTCCGACTCGAGCTCCAGCCGGGCCAGGGCGGAGTCATGCATGGAACCGTGGAACCAGGCGAGTTCGCCGGGGCCGCGGTCCTTGGCGGCGTACATGGCCAGGTCGGCGTCGCGCAGCAGGTCGCCGGCCTGCTCATCGCCCCCGGCGTTCGTCGCGATGCCGACGCTGGCGGTGACGGTCAGGGTGCGCCCGTCGATGACGAACGGCTCGCACAGGCCGTCGAGCAACCGCCGCGCCAGGGCCTCGAGCGCGCTCGCCTCGGACAGGTGAGGCATCAGCACGGCGAACTCGTCGCCCCCCAGGCGGGCGGCCAGGTCGGTGCCACGGACGTGCTGGGCGAAGCGCCTGGCCACGGCGACGAGCAGACGGTCCCCGGACGTGTGCCCCAGGCTGTCGTTGACGACCTTGAAGCCGTCGAGGTCACAGAAGAGCACGCCCACCGTGCCCGGCGCGCCGCCGGCGGCGACGGCCAGGGCCTCGCCCAGCCGCCGGAGCAGCAGCGCCCGGTTGGGCATGCCCGTCAAGGGGTCGTGCAGGGACTGGTGCTCGAAGCGCTCCGCCAGCTGGCGGTGCTCGGACTCACGCGCGGCCAGGGTCTGCTGCGTGACAACCTGGCGGGTGATGTCCTCGACGCTTCCCGCCCATCCCCGGGGGGCGCCGTCGTCCCCGGCGACCGCGGCGCCCCGCAGGTTGACCCACCGCTGCGCCCCGCCCGGAGCGTGCAGGCGGCAGCGGATCTCCAGCTCGCCGCCATGGCGGAGCCGCTCCACGTCAGCGGAGACCTGCTCGCGGTCGTCCGGGTGCACCAGATGCCACAGCCCACGACCGATGACGGCGCCGGCGTCGCACCGGACGATCCGCAACAGGCGCCGGTTGGCGTAGACGACCCGACCGTCGGTGTCGGCGTAGAAGATGCCCACGGGGGAGGACACCGCCAGGGACCGGAAGCGCTCCTCCTGGTCGCGCAGCGCCGTGGTCGCCCGCTCCACCAGCCGCAGGGCCCGGGCCTTCGACGCGCCCATCGTCCACACGAGCCAGGTGAGCAACAGCGTGATGACCGTCCCGGCGGACATCTCCAGCCAGTAGTGGCTGGGGTCGGACAGGCCGGCGAAGCCGGGCAGGGCCGTGTAGCGCAGCATGAGGTAGCGGTCGGCGACGAGGGTCTGCTCCGTCGCGCGCAGGTCGAGGACGGGGCCCCCAGGCGGGGCGGCCGGGTCCCGCGCCACCAGCAGGGAGGACGCCTCGGCTCCGGCGCTCGCGTCGATCAGCCGCAGCATCGTGCTCGTCCCCCGCAGCGCGCCGCCGACCGCAGTTTGGCTGTCGATCAGCGCGACGACCCACAGCCGCGGCGGCGCCCCCGTGCTCGGGGCGGACGTGGCCAGGCCCGGGCCGCGCACGAGGGGCCCCAGCAGGACGAGGTCGGCGCGTCCCAGTCCGGTGACCATCGCCAGGGACTCCTCCAAGGGACCGTCGGCCTTGTCGAGCACCGGGGCCAGCTGGGAGCTGACGTCGCGACCGAGCAGCGCCTCGTTGGCGCCACCGGGCTCGATGAGGCGCACGACGGCGCGACCGTCGTCGCCGCGCCGCACGACCGCCAGGGCCTGCAGCCCGGGAAAGCGGCTCTGCAGGGGCTCGCCGGCCGCGAGGGCGGCCGCGAAGGCGCGGAACTGCTTGCGGGTGACTCTTTGGGAGCCCGTGTACAGGCCCTGCACGGCATCGAGGTTGGCGGCCGCCGCCGACAGGTTGTCGTCGATCCGGGCGGTCGCCTGGTCGACGGCGCGGGCGAACAGCTGCTCGTCGGACTGGTGCGCGGCGTCCCAGCGGGCTCCGGTGGCCACGGCCGTGGACACGAGGCCCGCGACGAGGATAAGCCCGCACAGCAGCAGGAGGCGCAGGCGTGACCGTGGTGGCTCCCCCATGTCCTTCCTGCCGCCGCCGGTGGCCATCTGGCTCAGCGTGTCATGACAGGATCGGACGCTCGGCGGGGGACTTGACCGGCCCGCACCAGAGGAGGTGTGTCGACTGGCTCACGGTATGCGTGAGTC
>JALYGZ010000108.1 GCA_030776845.1 Actinomycetota bacterium | reverse complement strand
GCCCGGCTCCGTCTACCAGCTGTGGCTCATCCGCGGCGGGCAGCCGGTGCCGGCGGGGACCTTCCGCCCCGAGGACGGGCGGGCGCTCGTGGGCCTGCGGGGCCGCCCGGCCGGCGCGGACCCGGTGGCGGTGACGGTGGAGCCGCGCGGGGGCAGCCCCGCGCCGACCGGGATGTGGTCGTGGAGGGCCCGCTGGAGACCTGACGGCCGGCGCCGTCAGCCGGTGTCGCGCCCCCGGCCGGTGCGCTCCTGCAACTCGTCGATGCGCCGGGAGGCCTCCGCCTTGGTCAGCGAGTCGTCGAAGTCCACACCCGCCTCCTCCGACAGAGTCCGCAGGTAGGAGGCCTGCGCGCCGGTCATCGCCTCCTCCCCGGTGACCCAGTCGGCCGGGTCCTTCTCGGTGTTGGACCCCGGGCCCGGTTGCTTCGGTGCGTCGCTCACGCGGTGTTCCTTCCGTGCGTCGGAACCGGGGTCAGCCGAGTGCCTCGACGACGCGGGGGTCCAGCCCCTCGTGGCCGGCCAGGAAGTCCCTGCGCTCGCGCTTCATCCGGGCGACGGCCTCGTCGTACTCGTCGGTGCGGCCCAGCGACTCGTACAGCCGGCGCGGCCGCAGGATGGCGGGGTCCTCGACGCCGGGCACCTCCTCGGCGACGCTGTAGCCGAAGTCGGGGTCCTCGACCCAGCTGCTCGTGCCCTCGGCGATGGCCTTCACGATCGCCGAGGTGTCGGGGATGCGGACCTTCCTGGACCCCTCGACGTCCTCGCCGCCGCCCACGCGCCCCGTCGACAGCACGAAGACCTGGAAGTCGTAGTCCATCGAGGTGATCAGCTCGGCCAGCCGGTTGCCCTGCATGTAGTCGTGCTGCAGGAAGAACGGGTTGGTGCCCGGCACCCGCAGCGACTTGCCGGCCTCGGCCGAACCGCCGGCCGACGTGCCCTTCGTCTCTCCCAGCATGAAGTAGGCGACGGCCTGCTCGTTGGAGTTCATGCGGGCGACCGCCGGGACGATCGTCTCGTTGCGGTTGAGGATCAACAGGAAGTCGGCCTTGCCCAGCTTTCGCGGGTCGAAGTGTCGGATCTCGGACAACTCGAACGTGCCGCGCCCGTTGGCCGTGTAGGAGTCGTCGAAGAAGTCGACTCGCCCCTCGTCGTCGACGGCGACGTTCTCCAGCCACGCCGACGGCTTCGTCAGGGCGTGGTAGATGGTCGGCTCGTCGTCCGGGTCGAGGCTGTAGGTCTTCGCGAAGCAACCGTTCTCCGTCGAGTGGACGTCCCCCCCGGGCACCAGCGCGACGAAGTCGTCCTGCACGGGCAGGGAGTCGTTCTGCCGCGTGAAGGTGGTCGTCGTCTTGCCCGTTCCCGACAGCCCCACGATGAGGGCGACCCGGTCGCCCTCGGGGGTGGGGATGACCTTCGCGCCGCAGTGCATCGCCAATCCGCCGCGTCGGTACACCCACTCGTTCCACATCCGCAGGCCGCCCATCTTGGACTCGCCGAAGTAATCGGCGTTGAAGACCCGCGTGACCCAGTTGTCCAGGTCGATGGCGATCAGCCGGTCCTCGGGGTAGCCGGGGGCGCCGAGGTTGGGCGTGTACACGACCGTGAAGGCGTCCTCCTCGCGCCAGTCGGCGTCCCGGGGGTAGTACAGGTGCAGCTGCATGCCGGGGATGTTGGCGTGGGCGCGCTCGATCATCACCCGGGCCGGCACCCGCATCGGCGAGTTCTCCGGGCCGATGTAGCCCTCGACGACGATCATGTCCCGGTCGGCGATCCAGGAGTCCTGGCGCGCCGCCGCCCGGTCGTAGTCGGCGCGCGCCATGGTCTGCTTGGAGGTGCGCCCGGGGTCGTCGCTGACGATGAACGTCGACCCGGCCGACCTGGCCGTCACCCGAGCCTTGACGTTGTAGTTGCCGAACTCCGTCCTCGTGCTGTTCGGCATGCCCGCCACCCACTCGCGCAGCTGCTCCTGGCTGGGGTTGACGGCGAGCGACGCGCACGGCGGAAGCGTGATCGGCACGGTCGGCCCCCTTTCCTCATGGCGGTGGGCCCGCCCACCTGCCCCTCGGAGCAGGGGATCGTACCCGCCGGGGGTCCCGGGCCGCAGGCGCGACCGGACGCGGGCTCAGCGCAGGCCGAAGCGCGGCTCGGCGCCCGTCCCCAGGCGCGCCGCCCGGCCCTGGCGGACCAGCAGCTCCAGCTGCGCGCGCACGTTGCGCCGCGCGGCGGGGCGCAGCGCCGGGTCGACGTCGACGTAGACACGCTCGACGATGTCGTCCGGGGTGCTCGCGCCGGCGGCCAGCGCGGCCAGCACCTGGCGGGCGCGCTGGCGGCGATGGGCCAGGTAGTGGTCCACGCGCCCCCGGGCGTCGGTGACGATTGGACCGTGCCCCGGGTACAGCGCGGTCGCCCCCGACCGCCGCACGCGGTGCAGGGACGCGAGGTAGCTGCCCATGTCGCCTTCCGGCCAGCCCACCGTCGTGGTGCCCCGGCCCAGGATGTGGTCACCGGTCAGCGCGACGCCGGTGCCGTCCACCAGCAGGCAGACGTGGTCGCGGCAGTGGCCGGGGGTGTGCAATACCTGCAGGCGCACGCCGGCGAGGGCCAGCCACCGGGCGTCGGCCAGCGGTGCGGCCCCGGGGTGGCCGACCATGTGCGGGGCCCACGCCAGCAACCGCGCCGACCAGGCGGCGGCCCAGCCCGCCGCCTGCGCGTGGTCGTCGTGGTGGTGGGTCACCACCACGGCGTCGATCTCGGCGTCCCGCCCGGCGACGGCC
>JALYGZ010000107.1 GCA_030776845.1 Actinomycetota bacterium | reverse complement strand
GCGCCGGCGGTGTGCGCATGGGCGGCGTCCTCGCGCACCGGCGGGGGCCGGTCCGCCTGGCCGTGGACCTGGCCATGCCACCGGAGTGGTGGGGGACGCGGCTGCGCCTGCAAGTGCTGCGCCCGGGCCCACGCGTCCCCCGGGTCGCCCACGTACACGACGTCGCGGCACGTGGCGACGGCGCGCAGTCGCTGCGCCTCACCGTGCCCATGGACGTCGACGAGGGCAACTGGGCGGTGCTGCGCGTGGCGGACCCCTCAGCCAGCGGGGACCGGCCGGGCCCGCCGGGGCACCCGGCCAACGACCGCGCGCTGGCCTACGCCAGTCCGTTCTGGCTGCGCCCGGGGTGATCCATGGCCCTGTCTCAGCGGAAGGCGGCGCGCATCCGCCGGGGTGGGCGCAAGGTCGTCGACCGATCCGACGACCACGGGGCGTAGGGGGCCATGACGAGCCCGGCCAGGGCGATGAGGACCGCGTCGTAGTTGACCCGCCAGCCGGCGAAGCGACGCCAGGCCTCGTCCCGGTCGGCCACTACGGGCACGCCGGCGTCCGCGAGCCGCCCGTAGACCGAGTCGAACTCGTCGCGGGTCACGGCGATCGGGTCGTCGGGGGCCGGGTCCTCGTCATAGGCGATGCGGAAGAATTCGGCGATGCGCCGCAGCGCCACGTAGCCCGCGCGCATGCACAACTCCGCCTCCGGTGACCTGGGCCCGGCGACCACCGACACGCGCAGGGCGGCGCCGTCGAGGACGGCCCCGGCGGCGGTGACCCACGAGTGCTCCCCCTGCGGCGAGCGGAAGAACGCCAGTGCCGGTAACGACGTGTGCGTCTCCTCGATGTCCACGAACCAGGCCTCCCAGTCCTCCCACACGGCCGTCAGCCGGTCGAGCCAGTCGATGCGGTGGTAGCGCTCGATCATCTCCACGCCCGACGGCGGCGACCCGGCGCGGGCCTCCAGCAGGGCGATCTGCGCCTCCCGACGGGAGAAGGCGGCGTACATCGACGGCAGGTACGTCACCAGCAGCAGGGCGAGCACCGCGATGCCCAGCGCCGCCTCGGAGAACGACAGGGCCGTCGCCGCCAGGTTGCTCGGTCGCTCGTACCCCAGGGTCAGCAGCGAGCTGCCGCTGGTGACGAACGCGTCCGACCAGGAGCGCGACTCGGCGGTCCAGAACATCAGCGTGTAACCGCCCAGCACGAGCCCCAGCCAGACCAGCGGGAGCGTCAGCAAGCTGATCGGCGCGTACAGGGCCATGGCGTCGTCGCGCCGCTCGTAGGTGCGTGCGCGCCGGGCCCGTGCGTCAAAGAGCCTACGCAGGCTGCCGAAGACGACGCGCGACAGCAGCACGGCCGTGCCCCGGGGCAGCACCACGGTGCGGACCGCGGACAGCACCGTCCCTGTGACCACGCCCGCGCCCGCCACGAACACGACGCCGGCGACGGCAGCGGCGAGGAGACCGTCGGGCGTCACCGACAACGCCGGGGTCAGGGTCGCCGGGCGGCGCGGGCGCGGGTCCTCAGGCCCCGCCGAGCCGTTCGAACAGCTCCGCCCACTGACGCAGGTGACGGTCGCCGAGGAAGTTCTCGTTGACCCGCTGATGGGCCGCCCGTCCCAGTCGCTCGGCGTAGGCACCGTCGGACAGCACGCTGCGCAGCGCCTCCCCGAACGCCTCGGAGTCGGTCGGGTCGTCCAGCAGCAGGCCGCTCTCGCCGTGCACGACCTGGTCGGTGATGCCACCGACGGCGCTGGCCACGACCGGGCGCGACTTCCACATCGCCTCGGAGACGGTCAGCCCGAAGCCCTCCGCCAGGCTCTTCTGCACGACGACCGTCGCGTGGCGCTGCACGGCGTTGATGATCGCCGCGTTCTCCTCCAGGTCGTGCATGGGCACGCACGCCAACTGGATCCGCACCCGCTCGGCGTGCGGCAGGTCGCGCCAGACCCGGTAGCACTCGTTGAGCACCTCGCCGCCCTCCGGGTCGTCGGCCACGCCGCTGACGTTGGGGCCCACGAGCGCGAGGTGGGCGTCGGACGCGCCGTTGACGTGCTTGGCGAAGTCCCGCATGACCCCGGCCATGTCCTTGAGGCGGTCCCAGCGCGAGACCTGCACGACGAATGGGACGTCCGGCGGCGGCGGGGGGCCGGTCCGGACGATGTCCGCGCAGTGGTCGACCCTGGCGGGCGAGCCGTCCTCGCGTTGGAACGTCGGCATCGTCCCGGGGCCATCGCCCCCGATCAGCCCGACATGGGCCAGCACCGCCCGCACCGTGGCCTGGTCCATCTGTTGGTTCTTGGCGGAAAAGGGGTCGATCGACGGTGCGATGATGTGCGCGCGCTCGGTGGGGACGAAGTCGGGCACGTAGACGCCGCGGGAGAAGACGTAGGCGTCGGCGTCCTCCAGGAACGGGCGCAGGAACTCCCAGCTGCCCTGGGTCACGTCGTTGCGGTGGTCCGAGCCGATGTGGCAGCGCCAGACGACCACCGCGCCCGCCCGGCGCATCGGCCCGACCAGGCCGGCGGTCTGCGGGTCGTGCAGGATGACGACGTCGCCGGCGCGCACCTGGGCGTGCAACTCCTCGGCGTTGGCCGCCGAGATCCGGGCGTAGTGTTCCTGCTCGCGCCCCCCCAGGGGCCCCTGGTCGCCGACGGACCCGTGCAGGCCGTTGTGCAGCCGCTTCGTGATGGCGTAGAAGGCCGGGTCGCCTTTGATGACGAGCCAGCGGGCATCGAGGTCGCCGCCGCGGATATAGGCGAGCAGGACCTGCAGCATCTCGGCCACGCCCCCGCCCGTCGCGGTCGAGTTGACGTTCCAGATGGTCCGTCCGTCGAAGTCGTCGCGCATCTTCTTGGCGACGCCGCGCAGCTGCTGCAGCCGGTCGCTGCCGATCACCGGCTCGAAGCGGTCAAGCGGCGCAGCCGGAACGTGCACTTCCTCCAGGTGCAAAGGGGGCTCCTCGTGTCGATCCCGCCGGATATGCTCCCGCGGCGATGGGCCTGTTGAAGTCGATTCGGCGCTGAGGTCCCGCTGCTTGAGACGCGCGCCGCCGCGCCACCGCCCGCGCGACCCCCAACTTTTCACCCCGCGCGGGCGCGCGTCAACCTCGTCCACCCGCCCGATCGGCCCATCCCCCCCTGACCCCCCGGAGTGTGTCGACTCGCTCACGCCTACCGCGAGTCAGTCGACACACTCGGGGTTCTAGCCCATGGAGGTGGTGTGCCTGGGCTCGACGACCATGACCACGCGCTCGTCGCCGGGCTGGTGATTCGGGTACTCGTCCAGACCCAGGTACTTCTTGGACAGCGCGTTGATGAACTCGAGGTCCGGGTCCTCGTCGATGCGCACGACCTCGCCGCGGATCTCCAGGTAGCGGTAGAGGTTGTCCGGGTCGGTCAGCGACACGGCGACCCGAGGGTCCCGCCGCAGGTTGCGGTACTTCTGACGCGTCTTGGTCTGGCTGAACAGCAGGTGCTGGCCGTCCCAGCTGAACCACACCGGCGTGGACTGAGGCTCGCCGTCGGGCCCGATCGTCGCGACATGGATCACTGCTGTGGTCTGCAACAGTCGGCGTAGCTGTCCGGGATCATGGGAGGCGACTCCTGCTCGTCAGAACCGGGTGACCGGGTCAGTGTCGCCGAGACTGCCGTCGGGCGCCACGCGCTCGAGCGGCCACCCTACAGCCGGCCGATGAGCTCAATCTCCGGCTTGGGCGGCGACCCGGCGGGTCTCGGTGCGTAGACCGCGTAGTCCACGTCGCGGGCCAGGGTCTGCTGGAGCTCCCGGCGGTCGCGCTCCAGCTGCAGGCTCGTCGACATGCCGAAGGCGGCGCGGGCCTGGGCCCGCGCCGCCCTCGGATGACTCGTGGGATGCGAGCTACCGCAGCATGCCGTTGCTCGCGGTGACCCGGGTCCCGTCGTTGAGGACCAGGGTGATGGTCTCACAGCTCGTGTCGCCCGATACGAAGGCGATGTTTGATGTCGTGACCTGCTGGTTGTCGACCGCGTCACCCGAGCCGATGGTGGCCTTGTCGTCGCGGCCGTGGTCGCAGAAGACCTGGTCCGGGTCGGCATCGCCCGCCGAGCGGATCTTGTCGTTGCCGCTACCGCCGTACAGGTCGTCGGCCTGGGTGCCCCCCACAACCACGTCGGCGCCCTTCATGCCGTAGACGACGTCCCGGCCGGTGCCGCCCTTGACCTTGTCTCGGTGGGCCCGCCCGCGGATGTCGTCGCGCCCGCCGCGGCCCTTGATCAGGTCCATGTCGCTCGTGCCGCGCAGCGTGTTCGCCTTGGCGTTGCCGAGCACGGTCTTGGCCATCGCCGTGCTCATCGGCAACAGCAGGGCCATGACGATCGAAATGAACAGGGCAGTCCGCCGCATGATGCGTTCCTCCTTCTGCGGCCCGAGAGGGGCCACGATCCACCGCTGGGCCCGGGCAGGCCCGTGCCCGGGTCATCGGCAGGGCGGCCCCGCGGCTTGAGCGGTCCGCGGGCTCGCGTCCGGCCCGGGTCGTTGACCCCCGTAGCGGTGCGCTCCTAGCCTTCGCCCACACGCCGCAAGAGAGGCAGCGATGACCACCTCGCCGTCGCCGACCACCCCGGTCTCGCCCGCCCGCCGCATGGCCTTCAAGGTCGTCGCCGCGCTCACCGGCCTGCTGGCCGGCTTCGTGGTCTTCGGCCTGCCGAGCCTGATCTCGCCGTGGTTCGCCTCCGGTGACCAGGTGCTGCACCGGGCGCACGACTTCGGCTGGGGCGTGCTCATGGGGCTGATTGTGTCGGTCGGCGCGCTGGCCCAGCTGCGCCGCCCGGAGGAGAAGGTGGCCGGCGTCCAGCAGGTGGCCGCGGCCGCCGTGGCCTTCCTGTTCGTCCAGCTGCTGGCCCTGGTGGCGGACGCCCTGCCGATCGTCCTGGCCGTCCTCGCCGCGCTGCTGGTGTACCTGCACCCGGCGCGGGAGCGGGTGCTGCGCGGCCCCGTCCGGCCGAGCCCGGCCATGGCCGCGGTCGCGCTGGTGGGCGCGGTCCCGCTGCTGTGGTACGC
>JALYGZ010000106.1 GCA_030776845.1 Actinomycetota bacterium | reverse complement strand
GCCCGGCGCGGTGCACAACCGAACCGGCGAGGCGTGCCCGGTGTGCGGCGACGTCGTCCGCGCCGTGGAGTACCGGGCGTACACCGTCAACTACTGCCCGACCTGTCAGACCGGCGGCCGGGTGCTCGCCGACAACACCACCAGCAGGTTCCTCAAGTAGCCGCCCGGTTGGGCGGGCCTACACTCGGGCGGGTGGCCGCCTCTTGCTCGACCGGACGCCCCTGCCCGTGAGGAGCGACCGGCTGGGCATCCTGCGCGAACCATCGCTCACCGTGGCCCTCGTGATCGCGCTGGTCGTCGCGCTGGGCTTCGGCCTCGTCATCCCGGTCCTGCCGCTGTTCGCCCGCGACTTCGGCGTCGGGCTGTTCGCGGTCACGCTCGTCGTCAGCGTCTTCGCCGGGGTGCGGCTGTTGTCCAACCCGTACACGGGGCCGCTGACCGACCGCATCGGCACGGCCCGGGCGGTCGGCTGGGGGGCGCTCATCGTCGCCGCCTCCAGCCTGGCCACCGCGGGGGCCCCCTCGTACTGGGCCCTCGTGGCGCTCCGCGGTGTGGGCGGCTTCGGCAGCGCACTGTTCTTCAACGCCCTGCTCGCCCTGGTCATCCGCGCCGTGCCCGCCGACAAGCGCGGAGTCGCGGTGGGCATGCTGCAGGGCGCCTTCCTGTTCGGGATCATGTTCGGCCCCACCGTGGGCGGCCTGCTCGCCGAGCCACTGGGCCTTCGCTGGCCGTTCGTGATCTACGCGGGCTTCTGCGGCTCGGCGGGGCTGGTGGCGCTGCGGTTCCTGCCGGCTCACCACGGGACCGGCCTCCGTCCTGAGGCCGGCGCCGTCCCGTCCCCGCACACCCACGCGCCCAGGGGGCTGCGCGCCACCTGGCAGGCAGCGCGGGGGCTGTCGGCCAACCGGGCGTTCGTCGCGGCCCTGCTGATGATGGCCGCCTCCCGGTGGGCGGCCACCGGAGTGCGCTTCAGCCTCGTGCCCGTCTTCGGGGCCGAGCACGTCGGGGCCGGCGAGGCCGTGATCGGTGTGGGCCTCGGGCTCGCCTCGGTCACCCACCTGCTGGTCGTCTGGCCGGCGGGGCGCATCGCCGACACGGCCGGGCGACGGGCCCTGGGGGCGCCTTCCTTCCTCGCCTTCGCCGCCGTCTCCGCCTACATGGGCCTGGTCACCACCGTGCCCGCCTTCCTCGTCGTGCTCGGCCTGTACGGGCTGGCCACGGGGCTCACGTCGGTCACCCCGCCGGCGATCGTCGGCGACGTCGTCCCGGACGAGCGCACCGGCACCGGGGTGGGGGTGCTGAACTTCGCCGGTGACCTCGGCAGCGTCCTGGGCCCGCTCGTCTCGGGCTTCCTGGCCCAGGCCGCCGGCTACGGCTGGGGCTTCGGGGCGTCGGCCGTGCTGCTCGCGGTCGGCGGCGTCGCGGCCCTGCGCATGCGCGAGACGCTTCCGGGG
Organism: Actinomycetota bacterium; assembly: GCA_030776845.1. Taxonomy (GTDB): domain Bacteria; phylum Actinomycetota; class Nitriliruptoria; order Euzebyales; family Egibacteraceae; genus JAHWKQ01. Next base: position 12,108 of record JALYGZ010000106.1, on the reverse strand, counting down.
GCGGCCGGCGCGCGCCCCTGACCTCGCCCAACGCCGGGCCGTGCCCACTACACTTGGTGGTCATGCTCGCCGACCTCGCCTACCGTCTGTACGAGCGACGGTTGTCGGCCGGTCTGCGCGGAGGCGCGCTGCCGCGCCATGTCGGCGTCATCCTCGACGGCAACCGCCGGTACGCGCGCCAGCGGGGCCTGGGCACGGTGGTGGAGGGCCACCGCCTGGGCGCGCGCAAGATTCACGAGCTGCTCGACTGGTGTGACGAGCTCGGCATCCGCTACGTGACCCTGTGGCTGCTGTCGACCGACAACCTGCGGCGCGACGCCGCCGAGGTCGGTGAGCTCGTCGAGATCATCGCCGGGACGGTCGAGCAGCTCGCGCGTAGTCCCGTCAACAGGCGGCGGGGCCTGCGCGTGACCGCCGTCGGCGCCCTCGACGCGCTGCCGGACCGGCTGCGGCGGGTGCTCAAGGAGGCCAACGAGGTCACCGCCGACCGGCGCGACTTCCGGCTGCAGGTCGCGGTGGGCTACGGGGGGCGACAGGAGATCACCGACGCCCTGCGCAGTCTGCTGGAGGAGCGCCACCTGCGCGGCGACACCCTCGCCGACGTGCTCGACGACCTCACGGTCGAAGCCATCGGTGAGCACCTGTACACCACCGGCCTGCCCGACCCCGACCTCATCATCAGGACGTCGGGCGCCATCCGCATGTCCGGATTCCTGCTGTGGCAGTCGGCCCACAGCGAGCTGCACTTCTGCGACCCGTACTGGCCGGAGTTCCGCAAGACCGACTTCCTGCGGGCCCTGCGCGACTTCCAGTCCCGCCACCGCCGCTACGGGCGCTAGCGTCCGATCCCCCGACGACCGAGGCCGGCAGCCATGCCCGTGGACAAGACCGACATCGACGGCCTGCTCGTCGTGCGCTGGGACACCTTCGCCGACGAGCGGGGCTTCTTCCGCCAGACCTACCAGGTGCGCGAGATCGCCGAGGCGCTGGGGCGGGACCCGGTCCTGCGCCAGGGCAACCACTCGCGCAGCGTCCCGGGCGTCCTGCGCGGCTTCCACGCCGAGCCGTGGGACAAGCTCGTCTACGTGGCGCGGGGGCGGGCGCTGGCCGGCGTGGCCGACATCCGCCCCGACTCGCCGACGTTCGGACAGGCGAGGACCTTCATGCTCGGTGAGCCGCCGGACGGAGAGCGCCTCCGCCTGTTCATCGCCGAAGGCCTGGCCAACTCGTTCCTCACGATGGGCGACGGGCCCGTGGACTACCTGTACGACGTCAGCGACTACTGGCGTCCCGGCGTGCCCAAGCCCGCCGTCGCGTGGGACGACCCCGACCTGGGGGTCGACTGGCCCGTGGACGATCCGGTCCTGTCCCCGGCCGACACCGCCAACCCCACGCTGCGAGAGCTGTTCCCGGACCATGCCCGCTGGCGCTCGGGGGCTGGCGGATGGCGGTGATCGAACTGGTGCGCCACGCGCAGGCGCACGGCCGGCGGCAGTGGACGGGCCGTCCCGACCGGGAGCGCCCCCTCACCGCGGAGGGCCGCCGCCAGGCCGCCGCCCTGGCGGAGGCCATCGCCGTCGACGGGGCGCCGGCCGCGCTGGTGTCAAGTCCGTACACCCGCTGCGTGCAGACGCTCGAGCCGCTGTCGGACCTGGTCGGCTGCACCGTGGACCTCGAGGAGGGGCTGGGCGAGGCGCCCACGGTGCCCGTGCTCGACGGGGGCGACCCCTGGGTGGCGTCGGCCTGGCTGGGCGGCCGGGCCCTGGGGGTCGTCGGGCCCCTGGTACGCCGCCTCGGGGACCGGCGGGTGGTCGCGTGCTCGCACGGCGACGTCATCCCGGCGCTGGTGACCACCCTGATCGGCCGCGACGGGCTGGAGCTGTCCGACGCGCGGCTGCCCATGGCCGGCCGCTTCGTCCTGCGCTTCGACGGGGAGCGCTGCGTCGACGCGCACGCCCACGGCACTCCCGGGCCCTGACATGGCCTACGACGTCGACGTGGCCGTCGTCGGCGGGGGCGCGGCGGGGCTGAGCGCGGCCCTGCAGGCCCGCCGGCGCAACGCCTCGGTGCTGCTGGTCGAGGCCGACCGGCTGGGCGGGGACTGCACATGGACCGGCTGCGTGCCGTCCAAGGCCCTGATCGAGCGGGCGGCGCAGCTGCACCGGGCGCGCCGGCGCGGCGGCGCGCCCGGCACCGACTTCGCACGGATCATGGGGGAGGTGCGCTCGGCCGTGGCGAGGATCGCGCGCGACGAGTCCCCGGCGGTGCTGCGCTGGTACGGGGTCGAGTTCCTCGAGGGGGTCGCGACCTTCTCCGGCCCCCGCCGGCTTGACGTGGAGGGCACACCCGTCACGGCCGGCGCCGTGGTGCTGGCGACCGGCTCCTCCCCGGTCCTGCCGCCGGTGGAGGGCCTGCGCGAGGCGCGGCCTTTGACCAACGAGACGGTGTTCGAGCTCACCGAGCTGCCGGCGCGGCTGGCGATCATGGGCGGGGGTCCCATCGGCATGGAGCTGGCGCAGGCCTTCGCCCGCCTGGGCAGCACGGTGACCGTGCTCCAGCGCGGCGGGCGGCTCGTGACAAAGGAGGAGCCCGAGGCCGGTGAGGTGCTCCAGCGGGTCCTGCGCGCCGAGGGCGTCGACGTCCGGCTGTGCGCGCGGGTCCGACGGGTTCGCCGCGACGGCGGCGTCCTGCGTCTGCAGACCGCCGAGGGGGCGACGGTCGAGGCCGACGAGCTGCTGTGCGCGGTGGGGCGGCGCCCCGGCGCCGTGGGCATGGACCTGGCGAGGGCGGGCGTGGACTGCGACGAGCGCGGCTTCGTCCGCGTCGACGACCGGCTGCGGACCACGGCCTCGGGGGTGTACGCGGTGGGCGACGCCGTCGGCGGGCCCTTCTTCACGCACGCGGCCTACGACATGGGGGCGCTGGCGGCCAACAACGCGCTCGGCCGGCGGCAGGCCCGCTGGTCGACCCGGGGACTTCCCTGGGTCACCTTCACCGACCCCGAGATCGGCCGGGTCGGCATGACCGAGGCGCAGGCGCACGCCCGCTACGGCGGGGACGCCCGGGTGGCGTTCCTGCCGCTGGAGGAGACGGACCGGGGCAGGGCGACCGGGCACACGGACGGCTTCGTCAAGCTCGTGGCCGGCCCGCGGCCGGTGGTGCGCAGCCTCGGCGGCGGTCAGCTGCTCGGCGCCACCGTCATGTGCCCGGCGGGGGGTGACGTGGTGCACGAGGCCGCCCTGGCCGTGCGCACCCGGATGCTGACCGGCCGGCTGGCCCAGACGGTGCACGCGTACCCGTCCTGGTCGCTGGCCCTGCGGCAGACCGCCGCGCAGTTCTTCCGCAAGGAGCGCGGCCGGCGCGCGCGGCCCGCCCAGGCCGCCTGAGCGCGTACGTCGGTCAGGTGTCGTCCGGTGGGCGCTGGCCGGTCACCGCGTAGGCGATGAGCCGCGCCATCTCCACGCCGTGGTCGGCGATGCGCTCGTAGTAGCGGGCGATCAGCGCCAGGCTCACGGCCTCCTCGACCGACTGCCGGCCCGTGTACAGCTCGGTGAGCAGGCACTTCTGTAGCAGATCGACGTGGTCGTCGCGGGTGGCCAGGTCGTTGGCCGCCAGCCCGTCGTGGGTGCGCCACGCCTCCACCGCGCCGGTGAAGATCTCCCCGGAGACCCTGCCCAGGTCGTCGATGATGCGGCGCAGCTCGTCGGGCATCGACGGCGGGTGGATCCACGTGAGCGACTCGGCGACGTGGCGCAGCAGGCTCGACGACCGCTCGATGTCGGGGACCGAGCGCAGCACGGCCACGACCCGCCGCAGGTCCCCGGCCACCGGGGCCTCGCGGGCCAGCAGCACGTGGGAGCTCTCCTCGAGCTCCCGGCAGGCCACGTGGATCTCCTCGTCGACCCGCGTGGCGTCGGCGGCGGCGTGCGCGTCGGCCTGCAGGAAGGCCGTGGTGACCGGCTGAATGGTGGACGCCAGCCGCGCGCCCGTCTCGACCAGCATCCGGTCGCAGCGGTCCAGTTGCTGGCGGAAGGACACGCGCCCGCCCACCCGGTGCCGCTCGTCCTCGAGGCGGTCGAGGGGATCGGGATGCTGACTCATCGGTACGCCCATGATGTCCTCTACGCTCGGTGGCGACACCCCGAGTGAACCGAGCACGGCTGACCAGGGACCCCCCGGGGGAATGAACGTTGGGTGACGGCGCACGCACCGGCCGGCGGGGCCTGCGCCTGCGGACCCGGCCCGGGCACCCCGACTTCCTCGACCTGCCGTGGGGCGCGCCGCTGGAGGAGTGGGACTCGCCCCGGCTGGTCGAGGTCGCGCGCGGCCTGCACCGCCACGTCGTGCGCTTCGTGGACTACGACGGCGCGCTGTACGCCCTGAAGCAGATGCCGGCCCGGCTGGCCCAGCGGGAGCACGCCATGCTCCGGCGGATGGCCGTCCAGTCCCTGCCGGTCGTCGAGGCGGTCGGCGTCGTGCGCCGCGGCGCCGGCGCCGGGGGCCTTGCGGACGTGCTCATCACCCGCTACCTGGACTTCTCCCTGCCCTACCGGACCCTGTTCGCCCACCAGCGCCCGGAGCCGGCCGAGGTGCGGGGGCTGTACGACCGGCTGCTGGACGCGCTGATGATGCTGCTGGTGCGCCTGCACCTCAACGGCTTCTTCTGGGGCGACTGCTCGTTGTCCAACACGCTGTTCCGAAGGGACGCCGGCGCGCTGGCGGCCTACGTCGTCGACCTGGAGACGGGCGAGTGGCATCCGCAGCTGTCGCCGGGCCAGCGACGCCACGACGTCGAGGTGACGCGGGTGAACGTCGCCGGTGGCCTGATGGACCTGCAGGCCGAGATGGGGCTGCCGGCCGACCCCGACCCGGTCGAGACGGCCGACGACCTGGTCGCCCGCTACGAGCGGCTCTGGGGGGAGCTGACCCGCGAGGAGGTGGTCGGCCACGACGAGCGCTACCGCATCGAGGCGCGCATCCGCCGCCTCAACGAGCTGGGCTTCGACGTCGACGAGGTGGAGCTGGAGTCGACCGAGGACGGCGACCGCCTGGTCGTCAAGACTGCGGTGACCGAGCGCGGCTACCACCGCCAGCGCCTGCTGTCGCTCGTGGGCCTGCATGCACAGGAGAACCAGGCGCGCAGCCTGCTCAACGACCTGGCCAGCTTCCGCGCGCACCTGGAGCGCCAGTCGGGGCGCCCCGTCCCCGAGTCGGTGGCCGCCTACCGGTGGGTCAACGAGGTCTTCGAGCCGACCGTCGCCGCGACCCCCGAGTCCGAGCGCGCCAAGCGCGAGCCCGCCGAGGTCTTCCACGAGGTCATCGAGCACAAGTGGTCTCTGTCGCGGAAGGCCGGCCGGGACGTCGGCCTGTCGGAGACGCTGCGCTCTTACTTCGAGCGGGTGCTGCCGGCGGCCGAGGAGGAGAAGACAGTATTGGTCAACCGTGAGGGCTACATGAGCTACGGGTGACCGGTCCCGATCCCCCGGTATGCTCAGGGAGCCCGTCGGGGGAGGAGGGGGACATGACTGAGCGCATCGGGGCGGCCCACACCGAGGCGCCGGATCGCAACCTGGCCCTGGAGCTCGTGCGGGCCACGGAGGCGGCCGCCCTGGCGGCGGGCCGCTGGATGGGGCGCAACGACAAGAACGGCTGCGACCGGGCGGCGGTCGACGCGATGCGCCAGCTGCTGTCGAGCGTGCCCATGGACGGCGTCGTCGTCATCGGCGAGGGGGAGAAGGACGAGGCCCCCATGCTGTTCAACGGCGAGGAGATCGGCACCGGCGCCGAGCCGCGGGTCGACATCGCCGTGGACCCCATCGACGGGACCCGCCTGCTGGCGGAGGGCCGGCCGGGGTCGCTGGCCGTCATCGCGGTGGCGCCGCGCGGGACGATGCTCGACCCCGGCCCGATGCTGTACATGATGAAGTGGGTCGTGGGCCCCGACGCCGTCGGCGCGGTCGACGTCGACGCACCCGTCGGCGAGAACCTGCGGCGGATCGCCAAGGCCAAGGGCATCGACGTGAGCTACCTCACGGTGGCGATGCTCGACCGGCCCCGCCACGAGGAGATGATGCGCGAGGTGCGCGAGGTCGGCGCCCGCCTGCAGTTGATCATGGACGGCGACGTCGCCACCTCGCTGCAGGCGACCATGCCCGAGATGCGCGTGGACGTCGCGCTGGGCATCGGGGGAACGCCGGAGGGCGTCATCACCGCCTGCGGCGTGCGGGCCGCCGGCGGCGAGATGCACGGGCGGCTGTGGCCCCGCGACGACGAGGACCGCCGCAAGGCCGTCGAGCAGGGCTACGACCTGTCCGAGCCGCTGACGACCGAGCGGCTGGTCTCCTCACCCAACACCTTCCTGGCGTGCACCGGCATCACCACCGGTGAGCTGGTCCGGGGGGTGTCCTACGGCGCGAGAGGGGCGGTGACGGACTCGCTGTGCATGCGTGGCGAGTCGGGGACCGTGCGATGGGTGCGCGCGACCCACAGCCTGGCAAAGGTGCGCGAGTACACCGTCGCGACCTGACCAGACGGCCGACTTCGGCGACCCGTAACCCCAAGTTAATGCTGCGTTCAGCGACCAGTCCGGAGACCGCCAAGCGAGGAACCTACGTTTCGCCCCGCACGGTCACCCGATCCCGGGGAGGGAACGTCGACGATGCGGACCTGGCGCCTTGCAGTCGCGCTGTTGCTGGTGCTCTCGCTGCTCGCCGCCGGCTGCGGCGGTGGCGAGGCCTCGGGGAGCGGCGACGGAGGGAATGAGGGCCCCGGCGGGGCGTCGGGAACCGTCGTGATCGACGGCTCGTCGACGGTCGGCCCCCTCACCGACGCCGTCTCCGAGGAGCTCGCCCAGGAGAACCCGGACATCGAGGTGAACCTCGGGATCTCGGGCACCGGCGGCGGCTTCGAGCGCTTCTGCGCGGGCGAGACGGACATCTCCAACGCGTCGCGGCCGATCGAGCCCGACGAGGAGAAGGCCTGCGAGGAGGCCGGCGTCGAGTACGTGGAGGTGCAGGTCGGCGTCGACGCGCTCACGACGGTGACCAGCCCGGACACCGACTGGGTGGACTGCACGACGATCGCCGAGATCGGCAGGCTGTTCGGCCCGGACAATCCGGCGGAGACGTGGGACGGGGTGAACCCGGAGTTCCCGGACGAACCCGTGGAGGTGTTCGCACCGGGCACGGACTCGGGGACGTATGATTTCATGGTGGAGGACGTCTTGGATGAGGAGTCGTCGCGGCAGGACTACAACGCCTCCGAGGACGACAACATCATCGCCCAGGGGGTCCAGGGCACGCGGGGATCGTGGGGCTTCTTCGGCTTCGCCTACTACGACCAGAACCGCGGGGCGATCAAGGCGCTCGCGGTGGACGGTGGTGACGGCTGCGTGGAGCCCAGCCTGGAGACGGCCCAGGACGAGAGCTACCCGCTCATCCGCCCGCTGTTCATCTACCTCAAGCAGGAGTCCCTGGACAAGGACCAGGTGGCCGAGTTCGCCCGGTTCTACATGGAGACCGTCAACGACGTGATCGAGGACGTCGGCTACATCCCGGTCCCCGACGACAAGTTCTCCAGGGAGCAGGAGCAGGTCGACCAGGCTCTGGCCGCCGCCGGGGGCGGCAGCTAGCGGGGCCGGGTACCGGCGGGACGAGCGGGGCGATGGCGTCGACCGTCGAGCGGCGCGCGGGTGGGGAGACCGGCCCCGCCCCGCCCCGGCTGCGTGCGGAGCGACCGCGCTACGGGGAGAAGGCAATCCTGGCCGCGCTGTGGCTGTGCGGCGCCGTATCCATCCTGACGACGGTCGGCATCGTCGTGGTGCTGTTCGTCGACGCGAGCTCCTTCTTCCGCAACGTCTCGCTGGTGTCGTTCCTCACCGACACCGAGTGGCTGCCGTACGGGCCGTCGGGCACCTTCGGGGTCCTCCCGCTGGTCAACGGCACGCTGCTGGTGACGGCCATCGCCCTGCTGGTCGCCGTCCCGGTGGGGCTCGGCGCCGCGATCTACCTGTCCGAGTACGCCCCCACCCCGGTCCGTTCGGTGCTCAAGCCCCTGCTCGAGATCCTGGCGGGGGTGCCAACGATCGTGCTCGGCTACTTCGCGCTCACGTTCGTCACCCCCCTGCTGCGGGCCGTGCTGGGCGTGGGCACGGTCGACATCTTCAACGCCGCCAGCGCCGGCATCGTCATGGGCATCATGATCGTGCCCACGGTGGCCTCGCTGTCGGAGGACGCACTGCATGCCGTCCCCGTGGGCCTGCGTGCGGGCGCCTACGGGCTGGGGGCCGGACGGCGACACGTCGCGCTCCGGGTCGTGACCCCGGCGGCACTGTCCGGCATCGTGGCCTCGGTGATCCTGGGGATGGGCCGGGCGATCGGTGAGACCATGATCGTGGCGGTGGCCGCCGGGAACCTGCCGAATATGACGGCCAACCCGTTCAGCCAGATCCAGACCATGACCGCCTACATCGTCCAGGCCGTCGGCGGCGAGGCCTCCCGGGGCTCGCTGACCTATCAGTCGATCTTCGCCGTCGGGGCGCTGCTGTTCCTCATGACGCTGGCTTTGAACCTGCTGGCACAGCGTCTCGTCCGCCGCTACCGGCAGGTGTACTAGCCGTGGCGATGTCCACGCCCCGGCGCTCCGCCGCACAGGCGGTCGGCGACCTGCGTGGCGGTGAGCGCTCGGCGGCCAGGGAGCGCGGCTTCTCGGCCGTGCTGCTGGCGGCCACCGTGCTCGGCGTGGTCGTGCTCGCGGTCCTGCTGCTGGACGTCATCCTCGACGGCCTGGGTCGCCTGGACCTGCGCTTCCTGACCAGCTATGCCAGCCGCTATCCGGAGGACACGGGGGTGCGCGCGGGGGTCACCGGCACCCTGTCGCTGATGCTGCTCGTGGCCGCCATGTCGTTCCCCCTCGGGGTGGGTGCGGCCGTGTACCTGGAGGAGTTCGCGCCCGACAACCGCTTCACGCGCCTCATGGAGGCCAATATCTCGAACCTGGCGGGGGTGCCGTCCGTGGTCTACGGGCTGCTGGGGGCGGCCGTGTTCGTCTATCTGGTCGAGTTCGGGCGTAGCCTGATCACCGGCGCGCTGACGCTCACGCTGCTCATCCTGCCGGTGATCATCGTGGCCAGCCGGGAGTCGATCCGGGCGGTCCCGGGCAGCATCCGCGACGGCGGTCTGGCGCTGGGGGCGACGCCGTGGCAGGTCGTGTCCCGGCAGGTGCTGCCCGCGGCCCTGCCTGGGATCTTCACCGGCACGATCCTCGCCCTGTCGCGGGCGATCGGCGAGACCGCGCCGCTGATCGTGGTCGGGGCGGCCGCCTCCCTGCGCACCGACAGCGCACCGTGGGAGCTGGGCGAGGCGTTCACCGCCCTGCCGATCCAGATCTACGGCTTTGTCACGTATCCTGATGAGGCGTTCCAGGTGGACGCGGCCTCGGCGGGGATCATCGTCCTGATGGTGCTGCTGCTGCTCATGAACTCCGCGGCGATCCTGCTGCGCAACCGCTACCAGAGGAAGTCGTGATGGAGGACACCGCCTCCCGGACCGGGGCGGCCGCCGCCCGCCCGGCCACGCGGGTCGGGACCGCCGGGCAGCCCGTGGCCGAGCGGGCCGGGCAGGCCGAGGTCGTCTTCGAGGTCACCGAGGCGAGCGTGCACTACGGGGCCGCGCCGGCGATCAAAGACGTCACGATGCCCATCCACCGCCACGAGATCACCGCGTTCATCGGCCCGTCCGGCTGCGGCAAGTCCACGCTGCTGCGCTGCTTCAACCGCACCAACGACCTCATCCCGACGGCCCGGATCAGCGGCCGGTTCACCTATCACGGTGCGGACCTGTACGCCAGGGACGTCGACCCGGTCGTCGTCCGTCGCCGGATCGGCATGGTGTTCCAGAAGCCCAACCCGTTCCCGAAGTCCATCTACGACAACCTCGCCTTCGGCCCGAGGGTCAACGGCATGGACGTGGACCTGGACGAGGTCGTGGAGACCAGCCTCAAGCGTGCGGCGCTGTGGGAGGAGGTACGCAACAAGCTCAAGACGCGCGACGGCGCCATGGGGCTGTCCGGCGGCCAGCAGCAGCGCCTGTGCATCGCCCGCGCTCTGGCGGTCAGCCCCGACGTCATCCTCATGGACGAGCCGTGCTCGGCGCTGGACCCGGTCGCCACGGCGCGGATCGAGGACCTCATGCGCGAGCTGCAGCGGGACTACACGCTGATGATCGTCACCCACAACATGCAACAGGCCGCCCGGGTCAGCGACCGCACCGCGTTCATCACCACCGAGGTTGACCACGAGCACGGCGGGCAGCGCTTCGGGCGCCTCGTGGAGTACGACCGCACCGAGCGCATCTTCCAGAACCCGGAGGACTCCCGCACCGAGGACTACGTCTCGGGGCGCTTCGGCTGAGCCGGGCGGGGTCGGCCTCGGGTCATCCCGGTCGGCCGGTGGTCACGAAGGCGGCCTGGGTGCCGATGTCCACGGCGTGGTCCCCGAGCCGCTCCAGGTAGCGGGCGACGAGCACCATGCGCATCGCCCAGTCCAGCCGCGACGGCATGGTCGGGACCAACTCGACCAGCCGGCGGAACAGCTGGCGGTTCAAGCGGTCGATCGGATCGTCCAGCGCCCGCAGCCGCGTGGCGGTCGCCGCGTCGCGCCGGGCGAACGCGTCGAGCGACTGGCGGATGAGCCGGCGCGCGTGACGCCCCATCTCGTCGAGCTGGGCGAGCACGGGCTCGTCCCCGTCTGGCTGTGGCGCCTGCTCGACCGAGCGGGCGATGTTGACGCACAGGTCGCCCATGCGCTCGAGATGGCCGCTGACGTGCAGGCAGGCGCTGAGGAGCCGCAGCTCGCGGGCCACCGGCGCCTGCAGGGCCAGCAGCGTGAGGACCTCCTGCTGCAGATGCAGATACTCGTCGTCGAGCCGGTCGTCGCTGCGCACCACCGCGGCGGCACGCCCGACGTCGCCGCCGGTCAGCGCGGCGACGGCCTCGCCGGCCATGTCGACCACGCCGTCGCCCATCAGCAGCAGGCGGTCCTCGAGCAGGTGCAGACGGCTGTGGTAGTGCCGCCGCGCGGGTGTGGCACCCATGGGTCCATCCTGCCCTCGTCCCCGGTGCTCCAGTGCCCGCCCGCATGTGACGATAGCCGTGGTGAACGATGAGGGGCCCGCCGGTGAAGCGGCGATGAAACGAACGGGATCGGCGGTGGCCGCGCGGCTGCAGCCGCGCAACCCTGCCTACACTCCCCGCGACATGCCCAAGATCCTGGTGGTCGAGGACGAGCCCGCGCTCGCCGACGCGCTGGAGTACGGTCTGTCGGCCGAGGGCTTCGAGGTGGTCCTGGCGGGCAACGGCGAGGGATCCCTGCGGCTGTTCGAGCGCGAGCGGCCCGACCTCGTCCTGCTCGACCTCATGCTGCCCGGCCTGCCCGGCACGGAGGTCTGCAAGCGGATCCGCGCGGTCAGCGCCGTGCCGATCATCATGCTGACCGCCCGCGACAGCGAGGTCGACACGGTCGTCGGCCTGGAGCTCGGCGCGGACGACTACATGACCAAGCCCTTCTCGATGCGCGAGCTGACGGCCCGGGCCCGGGCCGTCCTGCGCCGCGCCGGGGCCGAATCCCGCAAGCCGGACGACGCGCCGTTGCAGGTCGGCGGCGTGCGGGTCGACCCGGAGCGCCACGAGGTGTCCGTCCGCGGTGCGCCCGTGGAGCTTCCCCCCAAGGAGTTCGCGCTGCTGGAGCTGCTCGTGGCCAACGCCGGCCGCGTGCTGACCCGGCACGTCATCATCGACCGCATCTGGGGCGCGGACTACGTCGGTGACACCAAGACGCTCGATGTTCACGTCAAGCGCCTGCGGGGGCGCGTCGAGCGCAACCCCCGCGAGCCGGAGCTGATCGTCACCGTGCGCGGCGTCGGGTACAAGTTCAGCGACGCCTAGACGCCCCGGGGGGCCGCGCATGCTGCGGCGCTCGCTGCCCGTCATCGTCCTGCTCGCCGTCACGACCACCCTGGTGGGCGTGGCGCTGTCGGGCCGCCCGCTGCTCGCGCTCGCGGCGGGTGCGCTGGCGGGGCTGCTCGCCGGCGTCGCCCTCGCCCTGCTTGCGCG
>JALYGZ010000105.1 GCA_030776845.1 Actinomycetota bacterium | reverse complement strand
GGGTCGGACCGCCGCGCGGCCGACAGCCCCGCGGGCGTGCTGGCGGCATGGATGGCGGGGCACGCCCGCGCCGGCCGGGACAAGTTGACGCTGCTGGCCCACCCGGCGCTGGAGCCCCTCGGCGACTGGGTCGAGCAGCTCGTGGCGGAGTCGCTGGGCAAGGACGGCACCGGCGTCGTGCCGGTCGTCGGGGAGCCCACGGGCTCACCGGACGCCTACGGCCCGGACCGCGCCTTCGTCGAGCTGCGTCTGGCCGGCCAGGCCGCCCCGGGGGCGGTCGCGCTGGCCGACGCGGGGCTGGCGGTCCTCGCGCTGGACGTGCCCGACCGCCTGGAGCTGGGCGCGGAGTTCGTGCGCTGGGAGGCGGCGACCGCGCTGGCCGGGGCGCTGTTGGGCGTGAACCCGTTCGACGAGCCGAACGTGTCCGAGTCCAAGGCCAACACCCGGGCCATTCTCGACGAGGTCGCCGGCGGCGAGGCGCTGGCGGCCCCCGAGAGCGGCGACGTCGGGGGACTTCTGGACCAGGTGGGCGCGGGGGACTACGTCAGCGTGCAGGCCTACCTGCCGCCGGCCGCCGAGGCCCACGAGGCCCTGCGCCGGGCGCGCGTGCTCGTGCGCGACCGGCTGGGCATGGCGACCACGGCGGGGTTCGGCCCGCGCTTCCTGCACTCGACCGGGCAGTTGCACAAGGGCGGCCCCGACTCGGTCGTGGCCCTGCAGATCGTCGACGCGAGCCTGTGGGACGGCGGCGACGGGGTCGACATCCCCGGTCGGGACTACGACTTCGCCACGCTGCTGCGCGCCCAGGCCGCCGGCGACCTGCGCAGCCTGCGCGCGCACGGCCGCCGCACGACCCAGGTCGGCGCCGACGGCGTGACCGGCCTGCACGCGCTCGTGGACGCGGTGGACGAGGCCACCGCGCGGGGGTCTCCGCCCGGACGGGGCTGACTGCGGCCCACCGGGGACGGGGGTAGCCTCGCCGGGGGCCCCCATCCCCGGGAGAGAGGCCCGCGTGACCACCGACTCCATCCACGTTCCCGAGATCCACTGTGACCACTGCCGTGAGTCCATCGAGGGCGCGCTGACCCCGATGGCCGGCGTCGCGCACGCGGAGGTCGACGTCGAGGCCCGGGTCGTCACCGTGTCCTACGACCCGCAGGCGGTCGGCCGCGACGCCCTGGTCGGCGCCATCGAGGAGCAGGGCTACGAGGTGCCCGGGTGACCCAGACCACCGCCGGGCGCACCGACAAGTTCGAGGTCGACGGCATGACCTGCGGGTCGCGCGCGCGGGTCAGCGTGGTCCCCAACTCACTGCGTCTGCGCCGCTTCTCCTGAACCCGATCCGACGCCGGGGCGCGTCCAGCCGTCCTCGTCGAGGTAGTCGCGCCAGGAGCGCGACGGGCGCCAGCCCAGCAGCCGGCGCGCCTTGGCGCAGCTGATGCCCGAGGCGTCCTCGCGTTCGAGCTCGCCCAGGGGCGGCGCGTCGTCGCCGTAGTAGCGGGCGACGAGCTCGGCGAAGGGCCGCCCGGTGGCGTTGTCCGGCGACGCGATGTAGCACACCTCGTGGCCGCCCAGGTCGGACTCGACGGCCAGGACGATGGCGTCGGCCAGGTCGTACACGTCGATGTAGCTCCAGAAGTTCGGGCTGAGGACACCGGGGTCGCGGACCCCGGGCCCGAGGTTGCGCCCGTAGTTGCCCTCGTGCTGCACCCAGGAGGGGCGCAGCGACAGGCAGCGCAGGTCCGAGCGGCGCACGGCCGCGTCCGCCAGCTGCTCGCCGAAGTGCTTCGACAGGGCGTACGGGTCCTGCGGCCGGACAGGGTGCTCCTCGTCGACGGGCAGGTAGTCGGGCAGGAAACCACGCTCGGCGAAGAAGAACCCGGGGACGGTCTCGCTGGAGATGTTCACCAGGCGCCGGACCCCGAAGCGGACGGCGGCCTCCACCACGTTGAACGTCGCGAGCAGGTTGTTCGCGAACACGGTGTGCGGCGGGTTCTGGGTGGGCTCGGGCAGCGCGGCCGCGTGCACCACCGCGGCCGCCCCCCGCACGACCGCGAACGCGTCGCCGGCGTCGCTGACGTCCGCCTGCATGTACCGCGGCTCACCGGGACGCGGCCGCTCGAACACCGGCGCGCCCCGGTCCACGCCGACGACGTCGTGCCCGGCGGCCGTGAGCGCGTCGACGGCGACCGACCCGACCTTGCCCCGCGCGCCGGTGACGACGACCCGCATCCCGCTTCCGCTCTCCCCCGGTGGTCTCAGC
>JALYGZ010000104.1 GCA_030776845.1 Actinomycetota bacterium | reverse complement strand
CCAGGGCCGCGAACGCCGCGAAGCCGGCGGCGCCGACGACGAAGCGCCGCCCGGCCGCCACACCGAGGGCGGCGCCGAACACGGCCGACAGAACGCAGACGCCCACCAGGAGCGCGGGCTTGTCGGCGGTGCCGAGCACGGCGATCGCCAGCCGCTCGACCGCCCCGGGCACCAGGTCCACGACGCGTCCGCCGACCGCCACGACCAGGGAGGGGGCGCCCTGCCAGAGCCCCGCCAGGAACTCGCCGACGCCCAGCGCCACGGCCGCGCCCAGCAGGCCGGACAGCGCCGCGAGCGGCCTCGGCGGGCGGGGGCCGCCGCCCGCCGGGGCCACGGCGGATGAGGGGCGGGTGCTGGTCGTCATCGGCCCTCGAGGTTCAGGGGTGTTCCCGGTGACCGAACGGTCGGCGGACACAACGCCTGAAACCGCGTCGGGGAGGGTTCCGCCCGCCCGGGTGTCCCAGTATGGCGGTCGGCCACCCGGCGGGGCGCCCGCCGTGCTCCGAGACCGGATGGGGTACGGTGCGGGCATCGCCCTACCCTCGGTGGAGGGAGCCTTCGGTCGAGGGAGCGCGAGTGGACGACCTGCTGCAGCGGCACGCCGCTGAGCCCGGCGCGCGCACCGATGGTCTGCGGCGGCCCCTGGACGCGCCCGAGCTGCACCTGAACCGCGAGCTGTCGTGGCTGGAGTTCAACCGCCGGGTGCTGGCCCAGGCCACCGACGCGTCGACGCCGCTGCTGGAGCGCGTCCGCTTCATCTCGATCTTCGGCTCGAACCTGGACGAGTTCTTCATGGTGCGGGTCGCCGGGCTGCGTCGTCAGGTGGAGGCCGGCGTGACCCGCCGCACGCCGGACGGCCGCACGCCCGCGGAGCAGCTGGGCGACATCGGGGAGCGGCTGCACCCGATGGTCGTCGCCGCCGTGGACTGCCTGCACGACCAGCTGCTGCCGCTGCTCGCGCGCGAGGGTGTGCACCTGCTGGCGGTGGCCGACCTGGACGAGGCGGCCCGCGCGTGGCTGGACCGCTACTTCGACGAGGAGGTCTTCCCGGTCCTCACTCCCCTGGCCGTTGACCCGGCGCACCCGTTCCCGTACATCTCCAACATGAGCCTGTCGCTGGCGGTGACCGTCCACGACGAGGCCGAGGGGCGGCGGCACTTCGCGAGGGTGAAGGTGCCCGCGGTGCTGCCGCGCCTCGTGGCCCTCCCCGACGACGTCCCGCACCCGGGCGCGCACGCCCTGGTGGCGCTGGAGGACCTGATCCGCTCGCACCTGGGCCGGCTGTTCCCCGGGCTGGCCGTCGAGGAGGCCTACGGCTTCCGGGTCACCCGCAACAGCGACCTGGACCTGGAGGAGGAGGAGGAGGGCGACGACCTGCTGCTGGCCATCCAGCAGGAGCTGCGGCGGCGGCGGTTCGGCGCCGTCGTCCGCCTCGAGGTCTCCTCGGACATGCCCGAGCGCGTGCTGAAGCTGCTGCAGGACGAGCTCGACGTGGACGACGCCGCCACCTACCAGACGGCCGGCCTGCTGGGCCACGCCGACCTGGCGCAGCTGGCCGACCTGGACCTGCCCGCCCTGAAGTGGGAGCCGTGGCACCCTGTGCAGCACCCGCGGCTGGCGCCGGAGCGGGCGCCCACGCCGGACGACGTGTTCGCCGAGATCCGCCGCGGGGACATCCTCGTGCACCACCCCTACGACAGCTTCCGGCACACCGTCGAGCGCTTCGTCGCCGCCGCGTCGGAGGACCCGGGGGTCCTGGCCATCAAGCAGACCCTGTACCGGACGTCGGGCGACTCGCACATCGTGCAGGACCTCATCCGGGCGGCGGAGCGGGGCAAGCAGGTCGTGGCCCTCGTCGAGCTCAAGGCGCGCTTCGACGAGGAGGCGAACATCACCTGGGCGCGCGTGCTGGAGAAGGCGGGCGTGCACGTGGTCTACGGCCTCGTGGGCCTGAAGACCCACGGCAAGACCACCCTGGTGGTGCGCCGGGAGCCGGAGGGGCTGCGGCGCTACGTCCACATCGGCACCGGCAACTACAACGCGCGCACGGCGACCCTGTACACCGACCTGGGGCTGTTCAGCGCCGACCCCGAGCTCGGGGCGGACCTGACGGACCTGTTCAATGTCCTCACCGGCTACTCCCGCCAGGGGGACTACCGGCGCGTCCTCGTCGCGCCGTCCGGCCTGCGGGAGGCCTGCGCCGAGCTGATCCGCGGGGAGGTCCAGGCCCACGAGCGGGGCGAACGGCCGGGACTCATCCGGCTGAAGCTGAACTCGCTGATCGACCCCCGGCTCATCGTCGAGCTGTACCGGGCCTCGCAGGCGGGGGTGCGGGTGGACCTCGTCGTCCGCGGCATCTGCGGCCTGCGGCCTGGGGTGGCCGGCGTCAGCGACCGCATCCGCGTCACCAGCATCGTCGGCCGGCTGCTCGAGCACGCCCGTATCTGGCAGTTCGGCCCCGACGACTTCTGGATCGGCTCGGCGGATTGGATGCCGCGCAACCTCGACCGCCGCATCGAAGTGATGGCGCCGGTCCGCGACCCGTCGCTGCGCAAGGAGCTGCGCGAGACCCTGGACATCATGCTGACCGACAACATGCAGGCCTGGACCCTCGAGCCCGACGGGTCGTGGACGCCGCGCTCCCCCGGCGACGAGGAGGCGCCGCTGTTCAGCCAGGCGCGCCTGCACGCGCGAGCCCGCGCCCGCAACGCCCGCGCCGGGCTCGGCATCGGTGTGGTGTGAGGGGAAACCTGTACGCCCCTGACCAGTTGTGAGAAAATTACGCACCGGTGCGTTAAGCTGCCTGGGCGCCACATCGCGGGCGAGGAGACCAGGCTTCTCCGGCCACAAGACTCCCCCGGCCGGGAGGGACCATGACGAGGTTCGCGCGTACACGTTGGGTCGTCGCGGCGGTGGTGGTGAGCCTGCTGGTCACCGCCTGCGCCGGGGGCGGCGGCGGCGGCGGCGGCGACGGGTCCGGCGGGGACTTCTCGGTCTTCATCTGCGAGCCGCAGTTCCTCGTCCCGACCAACTCCAACGAGACGTGTGGGTCCGAGGTGCTGCACGCGCTGTTCGTCGGCCTGGTGGTGTATGACCCGGAGAACAGCGAGCCGCTGTACGGCGAGGACTCCGACCGGGCGCTGGCGGAGTCCATCGAGTCCCAGGACCAGAAGACCTGGACGATCACGATCAAAGACGGCTTCACCTTCCACGACGGCACGCCGGTCACCGCCCAGTCGTTCGTCGACTCCTGGAACTACGGCGCGTACGGGCCCAACGCCCAGCGCAACAGCTACTTCTACGAGAACATCGAGGGCTACGACGCCGTGCAGTGCCCCGACGAGGAGTGCAACAAGAAGCCCAAGACCGACGAGATGAGCGGCCTGAAGGCCCCCGACGACCGGACCCTGGAGGTTACGCTGTCGGCGCCGTTCAGCCAGTTCCCGCTGACCGTCGGCTACACGGCCTTCTATCCGATGCCCGAGGCGTTCTTCGGCAAGGGCGGCAACAAGCTGCGGGAGGCGCCGATCGGCAACGGGCCGTTCGAGATGGTCGGCACCTGGCAGCACAACCGCCGGATCGAGGTTGAGCGCTACGACGACTTCGGCGGCGAGCCGGCGAAGGCCGACGGCGTCACGTTCAAGATCTACGCCGAGGAGGACACCGCCTACAACGACCTGCTCGCCGGCAACCTGGACGTGATGGACCAGCTGCCGTCCGAGCAGATCAAGTCGGCGCAGGGCCAGCTGGGCGAAC
>JALYGZ010000103.1 GCA_030776845.1 Actinomycetota bacterium | reverse complement strand
ACCGACCTCCTCGACGACTCCCATGGGCTCGTGCCCGAGGATGTCACCCTCGTCGAGGTACATGCCCAGGACCTCGTACAGATGCAGGTCGGAGCCACAGATGCCGCTGCTCGTGATCCGCACGACCGCGTCGGTCGGTGCCTGGATCTTCGGGTCCGGCACCGTCTCCACGCGGACGTCCCGCTTGCCCTGCCATGTGAGAGCTCTCACAGCCCCTCCGCCCGGTTCGATCACTCGGTGGTCGCCGACCCCCGATTCCCATCGCCACGCGATCCAAACACCCCCGCCGACTCCCTGTTTTCCAGCCGCTGCCTCCGTGCTCATACCTCCAGCAGGTCGCGCAGGGCGCGCACGGCCACCGCGACGGCGTCCAGGCGCGGGTCCTCGTCGTCCAGCGAGTCCACGAGGCCGACTGCCCGGTCGCGCGCCCGGGGGCGCTGCTCCAGGAAGGCGTCCACGGCCTTGGCGCCCAGCTCCTCGCCGGACTCCACGACGCGGGAGGCGGCCACCCGCTGCAGGTCGTGGACGTCGTCGAACAGCCCCTGGTGCTCCATGCGCTGCCAGCGGTCCTGCGGCTCGACGCGGGTCAGATGCTGCCGGAGCCGCTCGAACGGCAGCGCGTCGGCCAGCGAGAAGAACACCTGCGCCACTGCGGCGGGATCCCGGTCGTGCTTACGCGCGACGGCCGCGATGTCGGGCACCGAGGCGAGGTAGGTCAGGTCGACGATGCGCTCGGCGAGCACCTCGTCGACGCCGTCGGAGGCATAGCGTTCCGCCCGCCGGTCGTGCCCGCGCTGCAGGTCCGCGGGCGCGAGCTCGCCGATGTCGCGGCGGATCTGCTCGAACACCGGCTGGTCCCGCTCGGCGGTCGCGCCGACGTCGACCTCGGCGCCGTGGCGCAGGTAGGCGCGGGTGACCGCGTCGACGAGCCGGTCGACCTCCTCCTTCAGGTCCAACTGCACCGTCAGGTCGACGACGCCGTCCAGCGCCTCCAGTGCCTGCCAGTGCCCGTCGGCGTCGGTGACGGTGCGCGCGCTCCAGTAGGCGGCCACCACGTCGACGACATCCCCGCCGAGCTCGGCGGCGGTGCGGTGCGCGTAGGTCATGCCCATGCGGTCGACGAGGTCGTTGGCGACGACCGTGGAGACCAGCTCCCGGCGCAGGCGGTGTCCGTCGAGCAGCGGGTCGAACCGGCGCCTGACGGACTCGGGGAAGTAGCCCTCCAGGGTGCCGCGCAGCGCGGGGTGGTCGGGCAGGCCCGAGTCGGTCATCCGCGCGGCCACGTCGATCTTGGCGTGCGCCATCAGCACCGCCAGCTCCGGGCGCGCCAGGCCGGCCTCGGCCTCGTGACGGCGTCGCATCTCCTCAGGCGACGGCAGGCCCTCGACGTCGCGCTCGAAGCGCCCCGCGCGGACCAGCTCGGCCATTAGCCGCTCGTAGGGCGACAGGCGATGTGAGCCCCGTACCTCCTGGCTGAGGGCCCAGGTCTGCAGGTAGACGTTGCGCAGCACCCGCTCGGCCACCTCGTCGGCGGCGTCGGCCAGCAGGTCGTCACGCTCGTCATCGTCGCAGTCGCCCCGGTCGACCGCCGCGCGCAGCAGGATCTTGAGGTTGACCTCGTGGTCGGAGGTGTCCACGCCGGCGGCGTTGTCGACGGCGTCCATGTTGACCCGGCCCCCCCGCCGGGCGAACTGGATGCGCCCGCGCTGGGTGACCGCGAGGTTGCCTCCCTCCCCCACGACCCGTGCGCCCAGCTGGTCGGCGTCGACCCGGACCGCGTCGTTGGCGCGGTCGGCGACATCGACGTTGGTCTCCTCCGACGACTTCACGAACGTCCCGACGCCGCCGGCGAACAGCAGGTCGACGGGGGCCCGCAGGATCCGGTGGACTAGCTCGGGGGGACTGAGCGACTCCTCGTCGATGTGCAGGGCCCGCCGCGCCTCGGACGACAGGCGGACGGTCTTGCGCGACCGTGACCACACACCGCCACCGGCGCTGATGCGCCCGCGCTCGTAGTCGTCCCACGACGAGGAGTCCATCCCGAACAGACGGGCGCGCTCGGCGTACGCCGCCTCCGGGTCCGGGTCGGGGTCGATGAAGATGTGGCGGTGGTCGAAGGCGGCCAGCAGCTTCACCGACCGGCTGCGCAGCATGGCGTTGCCGAAGACGTCCCCGGACATGTCGCCGATCCCCACCACGGTCACCGGGTCCTGCTGCACGTCGACGTCGAGCTCGCGGAAGTGGCGTTGCACGGCCACCCAGGCGCCCCGCGCGGTGATGCCCATCGCCTTGTGGTCGAAGCCGCGGGAGCCGCCGGACGCGAACGCGTCCGCCAGCCAGAAGCCGTACTCCTCGCTGACGGAATTGGCCAGGTCGGAGAAGGTCGCCGTCCCCTTGTCGGGGGCCACGACGAGGTAGGGATCGTCGCCGTCGCGCGGGCGCACCCCCTCCGGAGCCGTCACCCGCCCGTCGACGATATTGTCGGTGACGTCGAGCAGGCCGCGGATGTACGTCTCGTACTGACGCCGCGCCTCCTCCCGGCGCTGTTCGGGGTCCGCGGGCGGGTGCTTGAGCACGTAGCCCCCCTTGGAGCCGGTGGGCACGATCACCGCGTTCTTCACGACCTGGGCCTTCATGAGCCCCAGCACCTCGGCGCGGAAATCCTCCTGGCGGTCGCTGTGGCGGATGCCGCCGCGCGCCACCGGGCCGGCGCGCAGGTGCACGCCCTCCATCTCCGGCGTGTAGACGAACACCTCGGCGTACGGCCTGGGCCTGGGCATGTCGGGCACCTGCGCGCTGTCGAACTTCAGGGCGAGGCGCCGGCGGCCGCCCTCGGCGTAGCGGTTGGTCCGCACGGTCGCGTCGATCATCGCGAGGAAGGCCCGCAGGATGCGGTCCTGGTCGAGGCGCTCGACCTCCTCGAGGCCATCGACCACCGCCTGGCGGGCCTCGGCGACCTTCTCGTCCGACGC
The DNA here is from genome assembly GCA_030776845.1 of Actinomycetota bacterium. Taxonomy (GTDB): domain Bacteria; phylum Actinomycetota; class Nitriliruptoria; order Euzebyales; family Egibacteraceae; genus JAHWKQ01. The sequence continues at coordinate 8,645 of JALYGZ010000103.1, read as the reverse complement.
GTCCTGCTGCGGATCGAACTTGGCCGAGAACAGCCCGGCGAGCGCCCGTGCGACGTCGGTGTACCGCACGAGCGCGTCGTCGATGTAGGACTCGGTGAACGACGTGCCGATCTGCCGCCGGTAGCGGCGGTAGGCGCGCAGGACCTCCACCTCGTCCCAGGACAGCCCCGCGTGCGGGACGAGCCGGTTCAGCGAGTCCGCCTCGGCCTGCCCGCGCCAGATGGCGATGGCCGCGTCGGCCAGCCGCGGCCCGTCCGTGTCGACGTCCAGCCCCTCGTGCCACACATCGCTGACCCCGAAGTCGTGCAGGTGCGCGACCCGGCCATCCTCATCCCCGTCGTCCAGTTGCAGCCGGTGGGGGCCCTCCTCCTCCACGACGACGAGGCCGAGGCTCTCGATGATGGGCACGAACGTCGACAGCTCGACGTCCGCCCCGACGCGGTACAGCTTGAAGCGGGTCAGGCCGCGGGTCCCCGCGGGATCGGCCTGCAGGGCGACACGGGCGTCGGTGTCGCCGGCGACCAGCGCCTCCAGCTCGTCGATGTCGCCCAGCGCCAGCTCGACCCCGACGACGTCGCGGTAGCCGACCGGGAAGCGCCCGACCCACCGCCCGGCCAGCTGCTCGCCGCGCCGCGGACCGTGGACCTCGACGAGCCGGTCGGTCAGCTCGTCGCCCCACGTACGGGTGAGCGCGACCACCTCCCCCTCGAGCGGGTCGGCGTCCACCTCGGGGTCCTGCTCCCGGTCGAAGTGCAGGATGAAGTGCAGCAGCGCCTGGTCGTAGCGGCCCATCGACAGGTGGTAGTCGACCCACCTGGGCTGGAAGTGCTCCCGCAGCAGGGCCTGGATCCGGCGGCGGACCCCGGCGGTGAAGCGGTCCTGGGGGAGCGCGACCAGCGCGGACACCGAGCGGCGGTCGTTGTAGACGCGGCACAGCAGCCGCACCTCGCCACGCCGCTGCATGTCCAGCAGCTGCAGCAGGGTCTCGCCCAGGTCCTCGTCGTCGGCCTGGAACAGCTCGGTCTTCGGGAACGACTCGAAGATGCCGCGCAGGGTCCGCTCGTCGTAGGAGTGCTCGACGATGTCCTCACGCTCGAGGATGCGGGTGAGCTTGCGGCGCAGCACCGGGATGGTCGTCGCCGGCGAGGCGACCGCCTTGTGGGCGAACAGCCCGATGAAGCGATGCTCGCCGGTGACCTCGCCGTCGTCGTCGACCGCCTTGAGCCCCACGTACACCATCCGGGTCCGCTCGTGGACCGTGCTCAGCCCGTTCGTGCGTGAGATGAGCAGCAGGTCGCCGCCGTGCAGCCGCTCCCGCAGGCGTTCGTCCAGCGAGGACAGCGCGACCGGCTGGGCGTACGACGAGGTCGACTCGTTGCGCAGGATGCCCAGACCGCTGCCGGGTCGGACCCGCACGGCCGGCCCGTCCTCCCCCTCGCCGATCTCGTAGTCCCGGGCCCCCAGCAGGATGAAGTGGTCGTCGAGCAGCCAGCGGACGAAGGCCAGCGCCTCGTCGATCTCGTCGCGCTCGTACCGGGTGCCCGCACCGGAGTCGACGGCCGCCGTCACCTCCTCCAGGCGGTCGCGCATCGGCGCGAAGTCGCTCATCGCGGCCAGGGCGTCGTCGAGCACCCGGGACAGCCCCTGGCGCAGCCGGGTCAGCTCGTCCTCGTCCAGTCGCCGGTCCAGCTCGAGGTGGATCAGCGACTCGCGCTGCTGGGACCCCCGGGCCGGCCCCAGGCCGGTGATGGCCCCGCGGTCGTCGCGCTCGACGCCGACGACCGGGTGCAGCGCCTCGCGCACTGACAGGTCCTGGCGCGTCACCTCCTCGCCCACCGTGGACAGCAGGAACGGCCCGTCCTCGACGTTGACCTGCACCACCGTGCCGTCGGTGGCCCAGCCGTCCGCCTCGACCGTGGGGTTGCTGACGCCCAGGGCCACCGAGCCGGGCTCACGGTCGCGTATGAAGCGATACATCGCGGCCAGGCGCGCCGCGACCTGCCCGGGATCGAGCCTGCTCAGGCGCTCGGCCGGGACACGGCGGTAGACCGCTCTCCCCAGATCGCCGGCGAGCTCGGCGTCGCGTGCGGACAGCTGCTCCTCCAGCGCCGTGAGCACCGCCTCCAGCGGGGCCTCGGCGTCGTCGCGGGCGGCGGTCCCCATATGGTCTCCTGCGGTCGGGGCGACGGCTTGATGCAACAGGGCGGGGCCGCCGTTGTCGAGACCAGAGTGTGCACCGGCGCCCGAGCCTGGACCCCCTGGTGGCCGCTGCCTACGATCCTGGTCCACCACGGGCGAGCGGGGAGCGACACCTCATGAGCGAGATCCTGTGGACCCCGAGCGACGAGCGGGTCGAGCGCAGCAACCTGTACCGCTTCATGCGCGACGCGCCGGGGTCGCCGGACGACTACGGGCAGCTGTGGCGCTGGTCGATCGACGACCTCGCCGGCTTCTGGCAGCGCGTGTGGCAGGACGCCGGGGTGGTCGCCTCGGCCGGCTACGAGCGGGTCATGGGCGAGCCGCGGATGCCGGGCACCCAGTGGTTCCCAGGCGCGCGCCTGAACTTCGCCGAGAACCTGCTGCGGCGCCGGGACGACGCCGTCGCCCTGGTCGGCGCCGGCGAGGGGCGCGAGGACGAGACGCTGACGTGGGCGCAGCTGTACGAACGCGTCGCCCGCGCCCAGCAGGGGCTGCGCGACCTCGGCGTCGGCCGCGGCGACCGCGTCGCGGCCTACATGCCCAACTGCCCCGAGACCGTCGTGGCCATGCTGGCCACCGCGGCCACCGGGGCCGTGTTCTCGTCGTGCTCGCCGGACTTCGGCACGGGCGGCGTCGTCGACCGCTTCGGCCAGATCGAGCCGAAGGTGCTCCTGGCGACCGACGGCTACCGCTACGGCGGCAAGGGCTACCCCGTCGGCGACAACGTCGCCGGCATCCTCGAGCGGATCGACAGCGTGGAGCACCTGGTGACGTGCGAGTTCACCGGCGACGGGGTGGACCTGCCGGGCCGCCGGGAGCGGTCCGTCACCGCCTGGGACCAGCTGCTGGCCAACGACGCCGCCGAGGTGGCCTTCGAGCAGCTGCCGTTCGACCACCCCCTGTACGTCCTGTACTCGTCGGGGACGACCGGCACACCCAAGAGCATCGTGCACAGCGCGGGCGGCACCCTGCTCAAGCACCTGCAGGAGCATCGCCACCACGTCGACCTGCATCCCGGCGAGGACGTGTTCTTCTGGTTCACGACCACGGGCTGGATGATGTGGAACTACCTCGTGACCGCCCTGGCCAGCGAGACGACCGTCGTGTGCTACGACGGCAGCCCCGCCGAGCCGGGCCTGTCGGCGCTGTGGGAGATGGCCGAGCGCCACGGCGTGACGCACTTCGGGACGAGCCCCAAGTTCCTGTCCAGCTGCGACAAGGCGGGTGTGGCGCCCGGCGACGTCGCCGACCTGTCGCGCCTGCGCTCGGTCCTGTCGACGGGGTCGCCGCTGAACCCCGACCAGTTCGACTGGGTCTACCGGGCGGTCAAGCGCGACCTGCAGCTCGCCTCGGTCAGCGGCGGCACGGACATCGTCGCGTGCTTCGTGGGCGGCAACCCCCTGCTGCCGGTGCGGCGCGGCGAGCTGCAGTGTCGCCTGCTGGGCATGGCCGTCGAGGCGTACGACGACGGCGAGCCGGTGTACGACCAGAAGGGGGAGCTCGTCTGCACCCGCCCGTTCCCCTCCCTGCCGCTGGGCTTCTGGGACGACCCCGGCGGCGAGCGCTACCACCGGGCGTACTTCGCCGACCATCCCGGCGTCTGGACCCACGGCGACTTCATCGAGATCCGCTCCCACGGCGGCGTCGTCATCCACGGCCGCAGCGACACGACACTGAACCCCGGCGGGGTGCGCATCGGCACGGCCGAGATCTACCGGGCCATCGAGGGGATGGACGAGATCGCCGACGCGATTGTCTTCGACCATCCGACCAACGGGGACACCGAGATTGTCCTGTGCGTGGTCCTGGTCGACGGCGCCGAGCTCGACGACGACCTCGCCGAGCGCATCCGTACGGCGATCAGGCAGTCGGCGTCTCCCCGCCACGTGCCGCGGCACGTCTTCGCCGTCGCCGATGTGCCCCGGACCTACAGCGGCAAGAAGGTCGAGAAGGCCGTGCGCCAGCTGGCGCACGGTGAGGACGTCGGCAACCGGGAGGCGATCGCCAACCCCGAGGCCCTCGACGAGTTCGCCGAGCTGCCCTACCCGGCGTCGACCGGGCGGGAAGGAGAGCGCTGATGCAACGCCTCGGGAACTGGTTCGCCGAACTCAGCCGCCGGTGGGTGCCCGACGCGTTCGTGTTCGCGCTGCTGTTGACCTTCGCCGTGTACGTGCTCGCGCTGGTCTTCGGCGACCACGGCCCCCTCCAGCTCGTCACCGACTGGTACAACGGCTTCTGGGAGCTGCTCGAGTTCGCGATGCAGATGACCCTCATCCTGGTCACCGGCTACGCGCTGGCTGCCTCGCCACCGGTGCGCCGCGGGCTCGAGCGGCTGGCCGACATGCCGCGCGGCGGGGCGTCCGCCGTGGCGCTGACCGCCCTGACCGCGGGGCTCCTGGGCATCCTGCACTGGGGGCTGGGGCTCATCGCCGGCGCCCTGCTGGCCCGGGAGGTCGCCTCCCGCGCGAGGCAGCGCGGGGTCAGGGTGCATTTCCCGCTGGTGGCCGCCGCCGGGTACGTGGGCCTCGGGATCTGGCACAGCGGGCTGTCGGGCTCCGCGCCGCTGCTGGTCAACACCGACGGCCACTTCCTGCAGGAGCAGATGGGCATCGTGCCGCTGGCCGAGACGACGCTCCGGCCGTTCAACCTGGTCTTCGTGGTCGTGGCCCTGGTCATGATCCCGCTGCTGCTGGCCAGCATGCATCCCTCCGCGGAGGAGGCCGAGCAGATCGAGGCCCCCGAGGACGGGGACGGCGGGCAGGGAGGCGGCGTCGCGACCGAGGTGAGGACGTCGGCGACGCCCGCACAGCGCCTGGCCCACAGCCGCCTGCTCGTCGGGCTGGTGGTCCTGGCCGGGCTGGTCTTCCTCGTGCCCTTCTTCGTCCAGAACGGCATCATCGGCCTGGACATCAACGTCTTGAACTTCACGTTCCTGATCGCCGGCCTGGCCATGCACGGCACCCTGTCCCGCTACGCCTCGGCGGTCGGCGACGGCGCGAGGGCGGCCAGCGGCGTCATCATCCAGTTCCCCTTCTACGCCGGTATCCTGGGGATCATGGACGCCTCCGGCCTGGTGACGGTGATCGCGGGCTGGTTCGTGGCCATCTCCACGCCGTTGACCTATCCGTTCTGGACGATGGTCAGCGCCGCCGCGGTGAACTTCGCCGTCCCCTCGGGTGGAGGCCAGTGGGCCGTGCAGGGCCCGGTGGTGGTCGAGGCGACCAAGTCGCTGGGCATCGACATGGGCACCGGGGTCATGGCCGTCGCCATGGGCGACCAGCTGACCAACATGGTGCAGCCGTTCTGGGCCCTGCCCCTGCTGGGCATCACCGGGCTGCGGGTCGGCGACGTGCTCGGCTACACGGCCGCGCTGATGATCGCGCTGTTCGCCGTCGCCGCGGTGTCCATCACCTTCCTGTCGTAGCCGACGCCCGATCAGCCGGGCAGGAAGGTCAGGCGGACTGTGCGCTCGGCGTTGTCCCGGTTGGGGTCGACCAGCACGATCGACTGCCACGTGCCCAGCGCCGGGCGGCCGTCCAGGACCGGGATGGTCAGCGACGGGCTGACCAGGGCCGGCAGGACGTGGTCGGCGCCGTGGCCGGGGCTGCCGTGGCCGTGGACCCAGCGGTCCTCCTCGCGCGGCAGCAGCTCGTCGAGCGCCGACTCCAGGTCGCGATCGGTCCCGGCCCCCATCTCGAACAGCGCGATCCCCGCGGTGGCGTGTGGCAGGAAGACGTGCAGCAGGCCGTCACCACGGTCGCGCAGCCACTCGGTGACGCGCTCGGTCACGTCGACGCACGCGAACGAGCCCCCGGTCCGCACGTCGAAGGTAGCGGTGTCCACGGCGCTCAGGCGGCGGCGATGACCCGGTCGGCCAGCTCCGGGCGGCACACGAGCAGGTCCGGCAGCCAGGGGTCGGGGCGGTTGTAGGCCAGCGGGGAGCCGTCCAGCCGCGACACGTGCAGCCCGGCCGCGGCCGCGACGGCGACCGGCGCGGCCGAGTCCCACTCGTACTGGCCGCCGGCGTGGGCGTAGACGTCGGCGTCGCCGAGGATGATCGCCGAGGTCTTGGCCCCCGCCGAGCCCATCGGCACGAGCTCGGCGTCCAGCGCCGCGCGCAGGGTCTCGGTGACCGCGGGAGGGCGGGTGCGGCTGACGACGAGTCGGGGACGCGCCACCGGCGCGGCCAGCTTCGGCGGATCCCACGTCGACAGCACCAGGTTGCGGGCGGGCAGCGCCACCGCCCCCGCCCGCACCTGCCCGTCCTGCACCAGCGCGACGTGCACCGCCCAGTCGGTGCGGCCCTGCTCGGCGAACTCCCGGGTGCCGTCCAGCGGGTCGACGATCCAGACCCGCTGCACGGACAGCCGCGCCGGGTCGTCGACCGCCTCCTCGGACAGCACGGCGTCACCGGGACGGGCCCGGTCGATCGCCCCGGCGATGGCCTGCTGCGAGGTGCGGTCGGCCTCGTCGCGCAACGCCTTGACGTCCACGGCGGGGTCGTGCAACCGGGCACGCAGCTCCATCAGGAGGCGCCCCGCCCGGTGGGCGATGTCGGCGGCCAGCTCGTGGTCGTTCATCCGTGGCTTCCCCAGTCCACGTCGCGATCGGCCAAGGGTACCGGGCGGGGAGCCGGGCGGGCGGCCCCGGGGGCCGGGGGGCGGCACAATGGGTGCGTGGTGGAATCCCCGGCGTCCTCCTCACGCCCCGACCCGGGCACGTCCGGGCCGGGGCCGCCCCAGCGCCTCGGCGGCCGCGTCCAGCGCGGCGCCGACCTCGCCCGCCTGTCGGCCACGACCGGCGCGGGCTACCTGACCTCCCGGGTGCGCGGCCTGCGTGCCGGGGAGGAGGCCGAACTGGCCTTCCACGCGGCCACGGCCGAGAAGGTGCTCGAGCTGCTGGGATCGATGAAGGGCGCCGCCATGAAGCTGGGGCAGATCGCCAGCTTCGTGGACCTGGACCTGCCTCCGGAGATCCAGTCCACCTACCAGGGCGCGCTGTCCGATCTGCGGACGGCCGCGCCGCCGGTGGACCCGGAGCTCATCGCCGAGGTGGTGCACGGCGAGTTCGGCGCGCGGCCCGAGCGCGTCTTCTCCCGCTGGGACGCCTGGCCGCTGGCCAGCGCGAGCATCGGGCAGGTCCACCGCGCCGCCCTGCCCGACGGCAGTGAGGTGGTCGTCAAGGTGCAGTACCCCGGTGTCGCCGAGGCCGTCGAGTCGGACCTGGCCAACGTCGAGGCCCTGGCGCCGGTCGCCAAGCTCATCTCTCCGAACCTGCGGCTGCGGCCGCTGGTCGAGGAGCTGCGGGCCCGCCTCGTCGACGAGCTGGACTACCAGCGCGAGGCGCAGTACCAGCACGCCTTCTTCGCCCGGTACGACGGGCACCCGTTCGTGCGCGTCCCGCGCGTCCACGGCGACTTCTGTCGCCCCCGGGTGCTGGTCAGCGAGTACATCGAGGGGCTCAGCTTCGACGAGATGCTGGCCGTCGCCGAGCCTGGGGAGCGCCGACGCTACGGGGAGATCATCTACCGGTTCGTGTTCGGCTCGCTGCACCGCTTCCGGCTGTTCAACGCCGACCCGCACCCGGGCAACTACCTGTTCCTCGACGACGGCAGCGTCGCCTTCCTCGACTTCGGCAGCGTCAAGATGTTCCGCCGGGAGATCCGCGAGCAGATCCGCCGTCAACTGCACGCCGTGATCGACGGCGACGTCGCCCGGCTGATGGAGGTGATGCGCGCGGCGGGCTTCATCCCCGAGGGCGTCGAGACCGACCCGGAGGCGCTGATGGCCTGGTTCCGCTTCTTCAACGACCCGGTGCTGGAGGACCGGGAGTGGACCTACACGCCCGAGTTCGCGCGCGACATCATCCGGTCGACGACCGACCCGCGGCTGGGCCCGGTGGACCTGCTGCGCCGGCTGAACCTGCCCGCGGACTATCTGATGCTCAACCGCATCCAGTGGGGCGTGAACTCCATCTTGGGCCAGCTGCGCGCCACCGCGAACTGGCGCCGTATCTCCGAGGAGCTGTGGGACGGCGCCCCGCCGGCCAGCGCCCTGGGGCGCCGGGAGCGCCCGTTCATCGACGCGTCACCGTACCTGGCCTGACCGCCGTGCCGGCGGGGGGCGGGTCGCCGCGAAGCGACGCTGGGCCCGGGGCAGGGAGGCCAGGCTGGCGCCGACGGGTGAAGGTGACTCGGCCGTCGGGGTGCAGACGCGGGCGCCACCCACCCTCGTGCACGGCGCGGTGATGCGCCCGGCACAACAGGATCAGGTTGCCCGGGTCGGTGGGCCCGCCGTGCAGCCAGTGGCGCGCGTGGTGGGTATGGCAGGCCCCGACCGGCTGGGCACACCCCGGGAAGCGGCAACCACCGTCGCGGGCGACCAGCGCGTCACGCATGGTCGCGGGCACCACGCGGGTGCGCCGGCCGGCGCCGAGCGGCAGCGCGC
>JALYGZ010000102.1 GCA_030776845.1 Actinomycetota bacterium | reverse complement strand
AAACCGCAGGTCAGAGGCCGAATCACCCGCCGGGGTAGCTCAGTCGGCAGAGCGGCTCACTCGTAATGAGCAGGTCAGGGGTTCGATTCCCCTCCCCGGCTCCGGCTGCGATGTCTCGGGACATCGTGCACACGTGTGGCGGGACATCGTTCACGTTTTCGGCTGGGGTTGGTAGTCCCGGGTCGGGTCGAGCGCGAAGTCCCGGAGCAGTTCGCCGGGCTTTTTCAGTGTCTGGTGGAAGCGTTCGACCTTGCCGCAGGTCTGAGGTGGTAGGGCCGCGAGTGGGTGAAGGCTATGCCTCGGGCGTGCAGTGTCACTTCCAGTGCGACCCGACCGTGGCCGCGGTAGCGGCCCGTGTAGACCGCCGCATTGTCAGACAGCACGCTTGATGAGATCGCACGCGATCCGCGCAATGGCTCTGGTGCCCCCCTCGCCCAGCGCTGCCATCTGTTCGGGCGTCCGGCCGACGACGTAGACGGTGAGCCGGGCGACATCGACGAAGGTCCCGCCGACAGCGGCGATGGCTGTGTCAACGTTGATGTGCGCCTACTCGCACTGCGCCGCGAGATCGCCGGCGCCGGGGATGCCGCACGCCTCGCAGTGTCGTCCACGACAGGTCATGTGTATACTATGCGCATGGCCCGCGTAAACGTGTACCTGCCCGACGACCTCGCCGACGCTGCGCGCAAGGCTGACTTGAACGTGTCAGGCATCACCCGGGCGGCGTTGACGTCGGCCTTGGCCGAAGGTGACACGAACCGCTGGTTGGACACCATCGCCCGTATACACCCGACGAAGGTCACGCACGCGCAGGCGCTGGAAGCGCTGCACGCCGCTCGTGACGAGATGGGGACAACGGCGGATGCCTGACGTCGTGGTCGACGCCTCTGCGATGGTCGATGCGCTGGCCGGCACACCGGTCGGACCCGCTGTGGCGGCTCGTCTGCGCGATCACACGTTGCACGCTCCGGCACACTTCGACGCCGAGGTTCTCTCCGCTCTCGGTCGGTTGCAGCGAGCAGGCGTCCTGTCGGCTCGCCAGGTCGGACTCCGCGTGCAGCGTCTGGAAGCTGCGCCGGTCCAGCGGCATCTGCTCGCGCCGCTCCTCAAGGGTGCATGGCGCCGCCGGCACAACCTGCGGCTCGTTGACGCTCTGTACGCGCAGCTCGCGGACGACCTTGGCACCGCCTTGGTGACGACGGACGCGGGCTTGTCCTTCGCGTCCGCCACCGGCGAGTTGGTTGAGCCTACCTGAGATTGACGTCCACGCGGCGTACGCCCCGCCAGCGCGTCACCATTGGCAGCCGTGGGCGCGGCGATGACAGCCCGTCGGCGGCGCGGGGGACAGCGAGCATGGTGCGCGAGACACGCCGGCTCCAGCGTGACTCGCCTGCGCCTGCCGGTACTCGTCTGGCCGAGAACTCCGAATCCCTCGTCGGCCAGGGCGTCGCGGACGCGCGCGCTTCAGCGTCGTCGAACGCCGCACCGAGCGAGACGGTGAGGGCGCAGTGGCCGGTCTTCACAGCTGCTCCTTGCCGAGAGCCGGTCAGGGGCTATCGGTCTCGACGGGCAGGCCCTCGGCGAACCATGCGGAGATAACGCCGAGCAGGTTGACCACGTCGTCGTGGCCCTCCCGTCGCAGGTAGCCGGCGGCGACGCTCGAGCGGTACCCGCTGGCGCACACGTCAGCACGGTACGGTCGCGCGGCACCTCCTCGTGGCGGCGTGTCAGCTCGGCGCCGGTGACGAACTGCGCGCCCGGCGCGTGGCCCTGCGCTCATTCCGCGGGCTGGAGGACGTCCAGCACGTGGTAGCGGTCGAGGTCGCCGCGGACGTCGTGCACGGACGCCGTCGGCACACTGTCGATGGCGCGGCCCGACGTCCGCCACGCACCCATGCCGCCGCGCAGGTAGCCCTCCGGCCTGGGGTAGCCGATGCGCAGCAGCTGCCAGGTCGTGTCCACCAGCCACGCCTCGTCGTCGAGCACGAGGATCGTGCTCGCGTTCTCCGGCAGGACCGTGCCCGCCCAGGTTGGAAACGACGACCCCTGGCCCACGTTCAGAGCGCCGGGGATGTGGCCGCTGGCGAACGCCTCGGGCGCACGGACGTCGAGGACGATGACGCCGCCGTCGACACGCCGTGCGATCTCGTGGGGCCGCAGTGGCGGCGGCGGGTCGACGGTGTCGACCGGCTCGACGCCGGCGGCATCGCGGCTGCGCATGCGTGGCCAGTACGGCGGGACGGCTGGCAGCTTGTCCAGGCGCAGGCACTCGCGGACGAACGCATCGGCGTCGTCGATGTCCCGAAAGGCCGAGTTCGTGCGTCGCTCCAAGCCGACCGTCGTCACGAGGCGAGCTCCGATCGCACCACCGCACAGCGACCCGCCGACGTGCGTCGGATAGACGAGCACGTGGTCCGGCAGGTCCAGGATCGTCTGCTGGATCGTCTCGCGGAAGGCCTGTGCCGCCCAGCGGGTCTCGCTCTGTCCGCCCAGCAGGTCCGGGCGGCGCGAGGTCACCGACCAGCAGCGCCCCGCCGCTGAGCAGCAACGTCGGCGTCTGGCGGCTGTGCTCGCCGTCGTAGACCAGGAAGCTGAGGTGCTCAGGCGTGTGGCCGGGGGTGTGCATCACCTGAATGCCAACCTTGCCGTACTCGAACTGCTGGCCATCGCGCACGGGCTCGTGGCCGTAGCCCAGACCGTCGGCGCACGCGGAGCGCAGCGCGGTCGCCCCCGTGCGCTCGACGAGCTCTAGAAGCCCGGACGGAGCTGCCAAGAGCGCCGTCGAGCACGCAGGGATCAAGCTGCTCGCCGCTGGCCTCGCCGAATGCCTCGCCAACGCTCGCGATGACGACCTGATTCCAGAGGAGTTCGAGACACTGCTCATGCACCTCACCTGACTGGCGGTTGCCCGACCCCGACCGCCCGGTGGCGGCGGCGACGATCACCGTCCACCAGGGGCGTGGTCGAGCTCGGTGACGACACCGGGCGTTGCCCGTGCCAGCGGTCGTCGGTGGTGACGAGCCCGGCCCCGAGGCGAGTATGGGACGCGGCTGTGCCGAAGCCAGTCCCGAAAGGCCCGCACCGATGCCACTGCTGTCGACGCCGGTCCCGTTCGTTCTGGCCCACGAGAAGTGGTTCGTCGAGGCGCCCGGGGCCTATCCCACCGACTGGGGGTTCTTCTTCACTCCCGCGTCCCTGGCGGGCACCGCGATCGCCGTGGGCCTGACCGTCGCGTGGCGGGTCGTCGCGCTGCGCGGTTCCCGCCCCGAGTTGGCGGTGCTGGCCCCTCTCGGCCGCCTCGCCCCGTGGGTGCCACGGCTGCTGGGCGTCCACCTCGGCGTGTCCCTGCTGGCCCTGTCGGTGACCAACAGCTACCTCGCGCCGCAGCTGTCGCTGCAGGACGTGCCGGGCGGTGGAGCCATCGCCCTGGCCCAGGGATTCCTCGGGGTCTGGCTGATCTCGGGAGTCCGGCTGCGACCGGCCAGCGCCTGCGTGATCGCCCTCGGGCCGCTCGGCCTGGCGCTGGCGGGCCCCGTGGCCGTGCTCGAGGCGGTTGACCTGCTGGGCGTCGCGCTGTTCCTGGCGTTGCTGCCGCCCTCGGCAGATCGCTGGGGTGCACGTCAGGTCGACGTCGAGGGCCTGCGTGTGCCGTTGCTGGCCCTCAAGGCGTGCGCCGGCCTGGCGCTCGTCGTGCTGGCGTTCAGCGAGAAGTTCGCCAACCCGGCCCTGGCCGTGGAACTGCTGGAGCACTACCCGGCGCTGGACCTGTTCCGACTGGCCGGCATCGAGCTGCCCGCCGAGGCGTTCGTGCGCGTCGCGGCCTCCGTGGAGCTGCTGTTCGGGCTGCTGGTCATCTCCGGCGCCGCCCCCCAGGTCGCCGTCCTCATTGCCGGCATCCCGTTCAACGCCACCCTGTTCTTCTTCGGCGCCACCGAGCTCATCGGGCATCTGCCCGTCTACGGCATCATGCTCGCGCTGCTGGTCTACGGCTCACATCCGCAACTGTCCGCGGCCGTGCCGGGCCTGCGGGTGTCGCTGCGGCAGGTGCGGGACGACGCGACGCAGCGGGCGACGGCCTAGGCGCTGTCCCGGGCCCCCCGACCGGGCCGGCCCAGGAGCAGCAGGTCGTCGACCAGGCCGGCGCCGGCCGCCTCCAGCCGCGTCGCCAGCGCCAGGAACACCTCGGCGGTGGTGAGGGCGTCACCGAAGGCGTGGTGTGGTCGGTGCACCGGCACGCCCAGGCGGCCCGCCAGCGCGGTCAGGTTCGGCGCGGACGCCGAGCCTGGCGTCGTGGCTTCCCGGCGGGCCAGGCCGGCCC
>JALYGZ010000101.1 GCA_030776845.1 Actinomycetota bacterium | reverse complement strand
GTCCTGGGCGTCGTGCCCGGGGCCCTGGTCGACCTCGCCTCGCGCGCCGCGACGGTCGCGCTGTAGCCGTGGCCATCTCCCAGGCGGCCATCGACGACCTGGCCCGCAAGGGCGCCGCCAGGGGGGTGGACCTGCGGCCCGCCCTCGCGGCGTTTGAGGGCCGCCTGCAGCGGCAGGTGACCGCCGACCTGCCCCTCGTGACCGAGGCATCGCGCTACCTGCTCGACGCCGGCGGCAAGCGCTTCCGCCCCATGCTGGTGCTGCTCGCGGGCGCCGTCGGGGGGTGCCCTCCCACCGACGACCGCCTACTCGACGCGGCCGTCGTCGTCGAGCTCGTGCACCTGTCGACCCTGTACCACGACGACGTGATCGACGCGGCGGACACCCGCCGCGGCCGCGCGTCCGCCCACGTGCGCTGGTCCAACACCGTGGCCATCCTCACCGGGGACTTCCTGCTGGCCAGGGCCTCCGAGCTGTCGGCCGCGCTGGGGGTGGAGGTCACGCGGGTGATGGCCCGCACGATCGCCGACCTGTGCACCGGCCAGATCCGCGAGGTGCAGGCCTCCGAGCAGGCCCGCCACCACGGGGCCCAGCCGCTGGCGCTGGGCGGGTGGGCGTCGGAGGCCCGCCGCGAGCACCACCTGCGGGTGATCGACGAGAAGACCGCGTCGCTGATCGCCGCGTCCTGCCGCCTGGGCGCCCTGCTGAGCGGTCAGGGCCCGCGGGCGGTGGAGACGCTCACCCGCTACGGGCGGCACCTCGGCCGCGCCTTCCAGCTGGCCGACGACGTCCTGGACGTCACCGGCCAGCCCGGGGAGTCCGGGAAGTCGCCGGGCACCGACCTGCGCGAGGGCGTCCACACCCTGCCGGTGCTGCTCGCGCTGGAGGCCGAGGGCCCCGACTCCGAGCTGGCCGGGCTGCTCGCGCACCCCCTGGACGGCGGGCACGACCAGCGGGCGCTGGCCATCCTGCGGGCCCACCCGGCCATGGAGCTCGCGCGGGACGCGGCCCGTCTGGAGGCGGCCAAGGCCACCCGGGCGCTGGATGCGCTGGCCCCCGACGCCTCCGCGGAGGCGGCCGTGGAGGGCCTGGCCGTCCTCACCGACTACGCCATCGACCGGGTCCGCTGACGGCCTCGAGGGGTTTGGGCGGCCTCGGGGACGGTGCGTACACTGGGGCTTCCCGGGCGCAAGGAGTGCGATGGGCCAGTACTACACCGCCTACGCGACGGTCGCGGCGCTCGTCGTCGCGGGCATCGCGCTGGTCGCGGTGGCCTTCACGCTCAACCGGCTCGTACGGCCGGACCGCAGGTACGGGGGGAAGCTGACGACGTACGAGTGCGGACTGGACCCGGTCGGGCAGGGCTGGTCGCAGACCCACATCCGGTACTACCTGTTCGCCTTCATGTTCGTCGTCTTCGACGTAGAGACGCTGTTCATCTTCCCGTGGGCGGTGCACCTGGGCGACGCCGGTCCCGCGTCGGGCTTCATCCTCTGGGTCATGCTCGTCTTCCTGTTCTTCGTCACCCTCACGCTGCCCTACGAGTGGCGCAAGGGGGTGCTCAAGTGGGTCTGATCGACAGTGTCGAGACGCCCCAGCCCCTCAAGTTCGTCCTCAACTGGGGCCGCAAGTACAGCCTGTGGGTCATGAACTTCGGCCTGGCCTGCTGCGCCATCGAGTTCATCGCCACGTCGGCGTCGCGCCACGACTTCATCCGGCTGGGGGTCATCCCCTTCGCCCACGGCCCGCGCCAGGCCGACCTGATGGTCGTCGCCGGGACCCTGACCGACAAGATGGCCCCGGCGCTCAAGCGCCTGTACGAGCAGATGCCCGAGCCGAAGTACGTCATCAGCTTCGGCTCGTGCTCCAACTGCGGCGGCCCCTACTGGGACAGCTACTCGGTCACCAAGGGCGTGGACCAGATCGTGCCCGTCGACGTGTACGTGCCGGGCTGCCCGCCGCGCCCAGAGGCCCTGCTGGAGGGCATCTGCAAGCTGCAGGAGATGATCGGCGGCGAGTCGCTGCGCCAGCGCTACGCCCTGCGGGACTCCCGCGCGCCGATCGTGGTCGGTGACGGCGACCCCACGCGGCACCCGGCCAGCGACCCGATGTAGCCATGTCGGCGGTGACCCACGATCCGGAGGCGATGGCGGCGCACCTACGCGTGCGCCTGGGCGACCGGGTCCTCGACACCACCGTGGCCCACGGCCAGTTGACGGTCACGGTGGAGCCGGAGGCCCTGCCGGTGGCCGCCGAGCTGTGCAAGCGGGACCCGCGCCTGGCGCTGGACTTCTTCGACTTCCTCGCCGGCGTGGACGCGGCCGAGCGTGGCTTCGCCGTCGTCGTGCACCTGTACTCGACCGTCCACCGCCACCGTCTCACCCTGCGGACCGTGGCCGACGGCGGCCGCGAGCGCCCCACGGTGCCGTCGCTGACCGGGGTGTACCGGGGGGCGAACTGGCACGAGCGTGAGGCCTACGACATGTTCGGCATCGAGTTCGCGGGGCATCCCGGGCTCCTGCCGCGCCTGCTGACCGTCGAGCAGTTCGAGGGCTGGCCCCTTCGCAAGGAGTTCCTGCTCACGAGCCGTGAGGTCAAGGCCTTCCCGGGCGCCAAGGAGCCCGAGGAGCGGCCCGCGGGGGGGGAGGCGCCCGAGCCGGCGCCGGACCGGAAGGCGGCGGCGAAGGCCAAGGCCGAGCGGGCCAAGCGCAAGGCGGCCGAGATGCGCGCCCGCAAGAAGGC
>JALYGZ010000100.1 GCA_030776845.1 Actinomycetota bacterium | reverse complement strand
ACCGAGGCCCAGGACGACCGCGTCGCCCGTGTCGAGCCTGCGGGCCAGCCGGCTGGAGCCGTCACCGTCGGCGGTCACGCGGTAACGCTACCGGCTGTGGAGAAACCGTCGGGGAGCGCGACCGGTCTCGTCACAGCTCCGTGGGATCCCTTTCCCATGCCCCACCCCAACACCCTGTTCCCGCCCGAGAGGCGGTGTTCACTGTGCGCGCAGGTCAAGCCCCTTGGACGAATTCCCGCTGCGCAACAAGGCCCGCAGTACCCGCCACGGGCTCTGCAAGCAGTGCAAGGCGATCTATCAGCGCAACTGGTATCAACGAAACCGCGAGCGGCACATCCGCAACGTGATGGCCAGGGGGGATCGCCAGCGCCGCGAACAGCAAGTCTTGATAGTGCAAGCCAAGAACTCGCCGTGCGCCGACTGTGGTCGAGTCTACCGGCCGTACGTGATGGACTTCGACCGTGTCCGCGGCGTGAAGTTAGCGAATGTCTCGGAGATGTTGGGAAGCGAGACGACCAGACGGTTGCTGGCCGAGATCGCCAAGTGCGAAGTTGTATGCGCCAACTGCCACCGGGAGCGCTCGTACGGCGGTGGGCTCGAATAGCCCACCCCGTGTAGTGGGTCGCGAGAGACTCGAACTCTCAACCGTCAGCTTAAGAGGCTGCTGCTCTGCCAATTGAGCTAGCGACCCGGGAGGGGAGTCTAGCGAGCGAGGCGGGGCCTCGCGAGGCCGGTGGGGTGACCGACGGGGATCGAACCCGCGACCTCCGCGACCACAACGCGGCGCTCTACCGACTGAGCTACGGCCACCAAGAAGCGGGCCGTCCCGGCGACCCGTGAAGCGGATCGTACACCGGCGCGCCGCCGCCGGCCACGCGCGCCCGGAGGGATTCGAACCCCCGACCTTGCGGATAGAAGCCGCCTGCTCTGTCCCCTGAGCTACGGGCGCGGGAAGGGGTGGTGGCCGACCGTGGCACGGTAGCGCACCGGGCGTCGTCGAACGATCCCACGACTGGACAGGCAGGTTACAGTGCGTCGGGCGATGACCCCCTCGGAGGCCGCGGACAGGCTCGGCGCACTGGACCGGGTGACGCTCAGTCGCACGACCATGGCCGAGCAGATCCTCGATGTCCTGCGCGGGCAGATCCTCGGCGGGAAGCTGCGGCCGGGCACGCCGCTGCGGGAGATCACGCTGGCCGAGAAGTTCGACGTCTCGCGCAACACGGTCCGTGAGGCGATCAGGCTGCTGGTGAACGAGGGCCTGGTCCGCCAGGATATGCACCGCAGCGCCGAGGTGACCCAGCACACGCTGGCGGACCTGCGCGACATCCTGCGGGCGCGGGCGACCCTGGAGCTTTCCGCCGCGGATGCGCTGGGGCGGGCGAGCGACGAGCAGCTGGCGGGCCTGGGGCGCTGTGTCGCGCTAATGCAGCGGGCGGTCGACGCGCAGGACGGCAACGCCGCCGTCGAGGCCGACCTGGCGTTCCACCGCGGCCTCGTGGCCCTGCTGGGCAGCTCCCGCCTGGACCGGTTCTACGAGGGCCTGCAGCGCGAGCTCCGGCTGGGCCTGGCCACCCTCGACCGGCAGGTGCCCTACCAGGGCAAGGTGCGCGAGCACCGCCAGCTGGCCGAGCTCGCCGCCGGTCGCGACGCCGACGGGCTGCGCGCCGCGGTCGCCGCGCATCTGGAGGAGACCGAGGCCGAGTTGGTCTCGCTGGTCGGGGAGCGGGGGGCGCCGGTCAGGCGATGACGCCCGCGAGGCGCTCCAGGGCCCAGTCGATCTCCTCGGCGGTGACCACGAGCGGGGGCGCCAGGCGCACCGTCGTGTCGTGGGTCTCCTTGGACAGCACGCCACGGGCGACGAGCCGCTCGCACACCTCGCGCGCCGACGGCCCACCCGGCAGGAGGTCCACGCCGGCCCACAGTCCCCGGCCGCGGACCTCCTTGACGTGGGGGGCGACCGTCGTGCGCAGGCCGTCCAGCAGCCGCCCGCCGAGCCGCTCGGCCCGTCGCTGATACGCCCCGTCGGCCAGCATGGCGACGACTTCCCGCCCGACCGCGCAGGCCAGAGGGTTGCCGCCGAACGTGCTGCCGTGCTCGCCGGGGCGCAGCACGCCCAGCACATCCCAGCCGGACACGACGGCCGACAGCGGCACGATGCCGCCGCCCAGCGCCTTGCCCAGCACGTAGACGTCCGGGACGACGCCCTCGTGCTCACAGGCGAAGGTGCGCCCGGTCCGGCCCAGTCCCGACTGGATCTCGTCGGCCACGAGCAGGACGCCGCGCTCGTCGCAGACCGCCCGCGCGGCGCGCAGGTAACCATCGGGCGGGACGACCACCCCGGCCTCGCCCTGGACGGGCTCCACGAGGAACGCGACGGTGTCGTCGTCGATCGCCGCGCGCAGGGCTTGGGCGTCCCCGTAGGGCACCACCTGGAAGCCCGGGGTGAACGGGCCGAAGCCGGCGTAGGCGGAGGGGTCGGTCGAAAAACCCACGATGGTCGTGGTGCGGCCGTGGAAGTTGCCGGCGCAGACGACGATCTTTGCCCGGCCCGGGGGCACGCCCTTGACCTCGTAGCCCCACCTGCGGGCGACCTTGATGGCCGTCTCGACGGCCTCGGCGCCGGTGTTCATCGGCAGGACCGTCTCCATGCCGCACAGGTCCGCCAGCTCGCGGCACAGCGGGCCGAGCTGGTCGTTGTGGAACGCCCGGCTCGTCAGGGTCACTCGGTCGAGCTGGTCGCGGGCGGCGGCCACCAGACGCGGGTGGCGATGACCGAAGTTCAGCGCCGAGTAGGCGGCGAGCATGTCCAGATACGGGACCCCGTCGGCGTCGTAGACCCAGGCGCCCTCGGCGCGGGCGACGACGATGGGCAGCGGGTCGTAGTTGTGGGCGCCGTGGCGCTCCACGAGCCCGACCGGGTCCATGCGGATGTCCATGACCGTGTCCCCCTCCCGCGCCGTCAGGCCGCCCCGAGCGCCGGCCCCGGTGACGGATGAACCGGCGGGGCCGGTCGCGCCTCAGCCTCGCGGCGCGCCGCCGGCACCTGCACGTCCAGGGCCAGCGTCAGGCAGCGGCAGGCGCCCCCCGCCTTGAGGAACTCGCCGACGTCGACGACCGCCACGTCGAAGCCCCAGCGCTCCAGCTGCCGGCCGATCCGGGGCGGGCAGGCGGGCATCACGATGGTCCGGCCGACGACGACCGAGTTCGCGCAGAACGTCGCCGCCTCCGCCTCGTCCAGCACCAGGGGCTCGGGCACCAGCTCGCGTAGGGTGGCGACGCCGTCGGCGTCCAGCGCCGAGGGCACCACCATCGCCCTCCGCTGGTCCAGAGGACAGAAGGTCAGGTCCAGGTGGTAGTAGCGTGGGTCGCTGAGCGCCACGGCGCGGACCGGCCAGCCCGTGCGGGCGGTCAGGGCCGGGTACGCCGAGGCGCTCGAGCGGGTGCGGTAGCCCGCTACGAGGACCCGCCCGAACGGCAACGCGTCGCCGGCGCCCTCCTGCACCACCCGGGGGGGAAGAGAGGTGACGTCGAAGCCGCGGCCGGCGAACCAGGCGGCCGCGTGCGCGGCCTCTCCCCGCCGCTGGCGGTGCTTCATCCGCGCCGGGACGAAGGTGCGGCCGCCGACCAGCCCCGCATTGGCGGCGAACACCATGTCGGGCAGGTCCGGCTGCGGCGGCAGAGTCTCCACGGTGGCGCCCGCGGCGGTCAGGGCGTCGACCAGCGCCGCCCACTGGCCCAGGGCGCGGTCGCGGTCGACCGCCACGCGCCGGTCCATCCACGGGTTGATCGAGTACGACACCCGGAAGTGCCGCGGCGGGCACATCAGGTAGCGTATCCCCCAGTCCAGGCGCACCGCTGCCCCCCGTGCCGTGTCCATAGGATTGTAGAACAATCCTACCGGGGCGGCCAACACATGTCCTCGCGTACCGCGGCCGGGGAGTCCCGACTATGCTCGGCGGCCATGACACCCGGCGGGGAGCGGGCCGGGTGGGACGCTTCGGCAGGAGGCGATGCGCGATGGTCCTCATGCGACCCGACCCGACGTTCTACCCCTCGGCGCGGATGGCGATGGAGGCGCCCCGGGAGGCCCTGGCCTACGTGGCCGCCCTCGACGCCGGCGGCGACGGGCGGCCCGACGCGCTGGTGACTGTCGACCTCGAGGCCTCCTCGACGACCCACGGCGAGATCGTGGACTGGCTGGAGCTGCCGGTGGCCGGCGACGAGCTGCACCACTTCGGCTGGAATGTGTGCAGCGCGGCGCTGTGCCCGTACGCCCCCCACCCGCACCTGGAGCGACGCTACCTGGTGGTCCCGGGCATCCGCTCGTCGCGGATCTACATCATCGACACGAAGGACGATCCGCGCAGCCCCGAGATCGTGAAGACGATCGAGCCCGAGGACATCGCCAAGCGCACCGGCTACAGCCGCCCCCACACCGTGCACTGCGGCCCGGACGGCATCTACGTCAGCGCGCTGGGCAACCCCGACGGCGACGGGCCCGGCGGCGTCTTCGTCCTGGACCACGAGACCTTCGAGCCGCTGGGACGCTGGGAGGTCGACCGCGGGCCGCAGGAGCTGCACTACGACTTCTGGTGGCACCTGGGCCACGACACCCTGATCTCCAGCGAGTGGGGCACACCCAACATGATCGAGGCGGGACTGGATCCCGAGCTGCTGATGACCCGCCGGTACGGCCACCGGCTGCACCTGTGGGATCTGCGCGGCCGCCGTCACCTGCAGACCCTGGATCTGGGCGACGAGCACCAGCTGGCGCTCGAGCTGCGTCCCGCCCACGACCCGACCAGGGCGTACGGGTTCGTGAACTCGGTCGTCAACGTCACCGACCTGACGTCGTCGATCTGGACCTGGCACCGCGAGGACGGGACCTGGGCGGTGCGCAAGGTCGCCGAGATCCCGCCCGAGCCCGCCGACGCCGACCGGCTGCCGCCCGCGCTGCAGCCGTTCGGCGCCGTCCCCCCGCTGGTGACCGACATCGTGCTCTCGCTGGACGACCGCTTCCTGTACGTGTCCTGCTGGGGCACCGGTGAGCTGCGCCAGTACGACGTGTCCGACCCGCTCGCCCCCGAGCTCGTCGGCTCGCTGCGCCTCGGCGGGATCGTCGAGCGCGCCCCCCACCCGGCGCGGCCCGGGCGACCGTTGAACGGCGCCCCGCAGATGGTCGAGATCAGCCGGGACGGCCGGCGCGTGTACTTCACCAACTCGCTGTACCGGTCGTGGGACGACCAGTTCTACCCCGACGGCATCGACAGCTGGATGGTCAAGGTCGACGTGGACCCCGCGGGCGGCATGACCCTGGACGAGGACTTCTTCGTCGACTTCTCCAGCGACGGCCGGCGCGCCCACCAGATCCGGCTGCAGGGCGGGGACGCGTCGTCGGACTCCTACTGCTACCCGTGACCGCCCCGCGGTGAGCCGCGACCCGGTCACCTGGGCCACGCTGGTCGGGTTGGGCGCCTTCCACGGCCTCAACCCCGGCATGGGCTGGCTGTTCGCCGTCGCGTTGGGCCTGCAGGAGCGCAGCCGCCGAGCGGTCCTGGCGGCTGTGCCACCCATCGCGGCCGGGCACGCGCTGGCCGTGGTGGCGGCGCTCGCGCTCCTGCAGGTCGTGCGGACGGCGGTGAGTCCGCGAGCGGTGGCGCTCGCCACCGCCGCGACGCTCGTGGCGTTCGGCGTGTGGCGGCTGGTCCGACGCCGTCACCCCAGGTGGGTCGGCATGCGCGTGCGCCCCCGCGAGCTGGCGCTGTGGTCGTTCGTCATGGCCAGTGCCCACGGCGCCGGGCTCATGCTGTTCCCCGTGCTCCTCGCCGCGGCGCCGGCCGACGTCGGGCATCCGGCGACGGGCCTGGCCGCCGCGGCCGCGCTCGGAGGCGCCGGTGACGTCCTCGGGGCTACGCTCGTCCACACGGCGGCCATGCTGGCCATGATGGCCGCCGTGGCGGTCATGGTGTACGACCGTCTCGGTGTCGCCGTCCTGCGCCGGGCGTGGGTGAACCTCGATGTCGTGTGGGCCGCGGCGCTGGTCGGCGCCGGCGGGTTCGCGCTGTTCACCTGACGCCACGCGGCCGTCCGATCCGAGCCGTCGGGGGTTGCGACCGTCCGGCCGCGCATCGATGTCGCGGGTCCTCGACCGTGCACGTAGGGCCGGCCGATGTGCGCCGAGGCTCATGTGGCGCATGAACCTCGAGGCGCTGGTCTCTGCAACGCGGGGCTGATTCTCATGACGGACCGTGAGATCAAGACGGTAATCGTCGTCGTGGTCGTCCTGTTCGCGCTCATCCCGGTCATCGTGGCGGTGGACGACTGGCTGTTCGACAGGCTGGGCGAGCTATGGGGTGCGCTGCCGTGACCCCCACCTACGGTCGACTGAAGACTCGCGTCGATATGCGACCGGCGGTGTTCAGTCGACCGAACCGGCTGCGTCAGGACCCGCGGATCGGCGACGGGGTCGCCGTCGACGACGAGCAGATCGGCGACCTTGCCGGGCTCGACGGCGCCCAGATCGGCACGCCTCAGCGCGCGCCGAGCCGCTGGTGGCCGCCGCGAGGGCCTCCAGGGCGGTGAGCCCGGCGTCGACCATGCGCACCAGCTCGACGGCGCTGGCGCCCGGCGGTCCGCTGTCGTGGCCCATTGCCAGGTGACGCCCTCCCGCCGGGCCGCCGCCACGGTGCGGTAGGCGTCCTCGCGCTGGCGCTTGGCCTGCTCGACGAGGGCGGGAACGAAGGCGGGGGAGAAGCGCTCGGCGAGGTCATGGAAGGTCATGAGCGTGGGAACCAGCACGGTCCCCTGCTGGGCCATCCGGCACGTCGAGGGCAGCCGCGTGGGGCAGGAGACCACTTCCGTCGCTGGGGCGAGGAGGAGGGCTTCCAGCCCTCGCCGAGGATGCTGGAAGGCATCCGACACCGCTTCGACGAGCGCTTCTTCGCATGGACCCGTACCTGTTTGCCGACCTCGACGGTTCCGCTTTGCGGGTACGCCGGGACCGGCGCGGGCATGAGTACGGTCTAGGATGCGACACCCCAGCAGGAGAGCAGGCCGATGACCTCGCACAACCTCGCCGAAACCGCCCACGCGATGGTGGGGGAGCGCAAGGGGATCCTGGCAGCCGACGAGAGCACCGGCACCATGACCAAGCGGCTGGAGGCCGCCGGCGTCGAGTCCACCGAGGAGAACCGGCGCGCCTACCGCGACATGCTCGTTACCACCCCGGGACTGGGTGAGTTCATCAGCGGCGTGATCCTGTACGACGAGCAGTTCTGGGCGTACACCGACGACGGCCGGATGTTCCCCGAGGCCGTCGCCGAAAACGGGATGATCCCGGGGATCAAGGTCGACACCGGCGCCAAGCCCCTGGCCGGGTCACCGGACGAGAAGGTGACCGAGGGCCTCGACGGTCTCCGTGACCGCCTCGAGCAGTACGTCGGGGCCGGTGCCCGCTTCACCAAGTGGCGCGCCGTGATCAAGATCGGCGACGGACTGCCGACCCGCTACTGCATCCACGTCAACGCCCACGCCCTCGGCCGCTTCGCCGCCTTGAGCCAGGAGGCGGGACTGGTCCCGATCGTCGAGCCCGAGGTGCTGATGGACGGCGACCACACCCTCGAGCGCGACGAGGAGGTCAGCGCGGAGGTGCTGCGGCGGGTGTTCGCCGAGCTCGCCCAGCAGCGGGTGCAGCTGGAGGGCACGGTCCTCAAGACCAACATGATCATCGCCGGGCAGGACTGTCCGCAGCAGGCCTCCGTCGAGCAGGTCGCCGAGGCGACCGTCCGCGGCCTGCGGCGCACGGTCCCGGCCGCCGTCCCCGGCGTCGCCTTCCTCTCAGGCGGCCAGGACCCCGAGCTGGCCACCCAGCACCTCAACGCCATGACTGCGCTGGGCGGCCTCCCGTGGGAGCTGAGCTTCTCCTTCGGCCGCGCCCTGGTGGGCCCGCCGCTGAACGCCTGGAAGGGTGAGCGGGCCAACGTGGAGGCGGGCCAGCGGGCCCTGCACCACCGCGCGCGCATGAACGCCGCGGCGCGCACGGCCTCCTACGAGCCCGCCATGGAGTCCGCCTGAGCGCCAGCCCGACGGGTGTCACGGTCGGGCGGACGAGAGAGGACCCGGATGAGCGGGCAGGAGACCGTGGCGTCGACCGCGCCGGCCGAGCAGGAGGAGTGGCGGGAGGTCGCGCAGCAGCTGCGGGTGGACTCGGTGCGGTCCAGCGCCGCTGCCGGCTCAGGTCATCCGACGTCGTCGCTGTCGGCCGCCGACCTCATGGCGGTGCTGGCCGCCAAGTACCTGCGGTATGACTTCGCCGACCCCGGCAACCCGAACAACGACCACCTGGTCTTCTCGAAGGGCCACGCCTCGCCCCTGCTGTATGCCATCCACAAGGCGGCGGGGGCCATCTCCGACGAGGAGCTGCTGACCTACCGAAGCTTCGGCAGCCGCCTGGAGGGCCACCCCACCCCGGTGCTGCCGTGGGTCGACGTGGCGACGGGCTCGCTGGGCCAGGGACTGCCCGTGGGAGTGGGCCTGGCGCTGGCCGGCAGGCGACTCGACCGGCTGCCCTACCGGGTGTGGGTGCTGTGCGGTGACAGCGAGATGACCGAGGGGTCAATGTGGGAGGCGCTGCAGCACGGCGCCCACTCGGGCCTGGACAACCTGGTGGCGATCGTCGACGTCAACCGGCTCGGCCAGCGCGGGGAGACGATGCACGGCTGGCAGCTGGACCGCTACGTGGAGCCGGCCCGGGCCTTCGGTTGGAACGCGATCGCCATCGACGGCCACGACCTCGGGGCCATCGACGCCGCCTACCACGAGGCGACCCGGACGACCGGTCGGCCGACGCTGATCGTGGCCAGGACGGTCAAGGGCAAGGGCGCCAGCGCGGTCGAGGACCGCGAGGGAATGCACGGCAAGGCCCTGCCCGACGCGGAGGACGTCATCGCCGAGCTCGGCGGGGCCCACGACCTGCGGGTCCGGGTGGCCACACCGTCGGACGACGGCGCGCCGCACGTCTTCGACTCCGGCGCCCTGCGACTGCCCCGCTTCGAGGTGGGCGACGAGGTGGCCACGCGTAAGGCGTACGGCCAGACCCTGGCCGCCATCGGCAGCGGCCGCGGCGACGTGGTCGCGCTCGACGCGGAGATCAGCAACTCCACGTACGCGGAGATCTTCGCCGAGGCTCACCCCGAGCGCTACTTCGAGATGTACATCTGCGAGCAGCAGATGGTGGCCGCCGCCGTGGGGATGCAGGCGCGCGGCTGGGTGCCGTTCGCATCCACCTTCGCCGCCTTCGTGTCCCGCGCGTACGACTTCGTGCGCATGGCCGCGGTCTCTCGGGCCGACCTCTGCCTCGTGGGCTCCCACGTCGGGGTCTCCATCGGCGAGGACGGCCCGTCGCAGATGGGGCTGGAGGACATCGCCATGATGAGGGCGGTGCACGGCAGCACCGTGCTCAGCCCCTGCGACGCCAACCAGACCGCCCGGCTCGTCGAGCAGATGGCCGACGGCGACGGCATCCGCTACCTGCGCACCATGCGCCCGGCGACCCCGGTCATCTACGCACCGGACGAGCGCTTCCCGATCGGCGGCAGCCGCGTGCTCGGTTCCTCCGACGACGACCGGGTCACGCTGGTGGGCACCGGGATCACCGTCCACGAGGCCATCAAGGCGGCCGAGGAACTGGCCGGAGAGGGCATCCCGGCGCGGGTGATCGACTGCTACTCGATCAAGCCGATCGACCAGGGGACCCTGCGCGAGGCGGCCCGGGCGACCGGGCGGATCGTCGCTGCGGAGGACCACTGGCCCGAGGGCGGACTGGGCGAGGCCGTGCTCGCCGTGTTCTCCGACACCGACGAGCGTCCGCGGATCACCAGGCTGGCCGTCGCCGGCATGCCCGGGTCCGCCCCGAGTGGGGAGCTGCTGGCCGCCGCCGGCATCGACGCGGCGAGCATCGCCGACGCCGCCCGCCGTCTCGTTGACGCGTAGCGCCGGGCGAACGACCTCGAAGGCCCCTACGCGGACCCGGCCCCGCCGCGGCGGACGCGGCGCATCAAGGTCTCGCGCTCCTCTCGCAGCGGCCACATCTTCTCGATCTCGGCGTTGAGCTCCGCGCCGAGCAGCACCGCGAACCCGAGCAGGTACAGCCACAGCAGCACGACCAAGGGCGCGGAGAACGGCGCGTAGGCGGCCTCCGAGCGGATCATCGCGGTGCCCCAGACGCGCAGGGCGACGCTGCCGGCCAGCCACACGGCCATCGCCAGCACGGCGCCGGGAAGGTCGCGCCGCCATGGGGTCCACCAGGGGGTTCCGTGGTGGTACAGCGTCGCCAGCAGCAGCGTGCACAGCAGGCCGGCGACGGGCCAGTAGGCCAGCCGCCACACCGCCAGGAGCTCGCTGACCACGCCCAGGGGCCCCAGGATGTCCGCCCCGAGGCGGGGACCGACCACCAGCAGCGGGATCAACACGACGCTGGCGACCAGGACGAGCACGGTCAGCCCCAGTGACATCAGCCGCTGGCGCCAGCCGGTCCGCCCCGACTCCTCCAGGTCGTACGCGATGACCAGCGTGGTCAACAGCACGTTGACCGCGCGCGACGACGACCACAGCAGCGCGACGATCCCCAGCGAGGCCACCTCGCCGCGACCCTCCCGCAGCAGCGTCCCCAGCGTCGGTGCCACGATCCGGTCGACGGTCTCGGTGGCCAGCAGCACCCCGGCGACCCCCAGCAGCTCGTCGCGCAGCTGCTCGGCGACGCCGGCACCGACGAGCTCGCCGACGTAGCCGACGCTGCCGAGCAGGATGAGCAGCATCGGCGGGACGGACAGGACGAAGTAGAAGGCGACCTCGGCGGCAAGGCCCGGCACGCGGTCGTCGAAGGTGTCGCGCACCGTGCGCACGACCAGCTCGACCGCCGGCCGCGCCCATACCGGCGCCCGGCGCACGATCGCCTCAGGCTCGATCAGCTCTCGCATCCGACTGCCAGCACAGCACGCGGCGGCGCCCGTGTCAGTCGAAGCAGTACCGCATGGTCGAAAAGCCGCGGGCGAACTCGCGCACCTCGTCGCCGACCCGGTGCGGCTGGGCGCCGTCGAGCAGCACCGCCGCGCACCAGCGCGCGATGCGGGGCATGTGGTCGGAGGTCATCCCGCGACGCGTGACCACCTGCATTCCGAGGCGGATGCCCGGCGCCGGGTGGCCGCTGACCGGCAGGCCGATCTGTGACAGGTAGATGCGCGCCTCGGCCAGGCGTCGGGCCACGCTGTCGCCGTCGCCGAGCGCGCGCACGTCGACGCCGACATGGTGGGAGGCGGTGAAACGCCCGTCGCGGCCGAGGACGGCGAACCCGGAGTCTGACAGCGCGTCGGCCAGCGCCGCGGCGTTGTCGGCGCACGCCCTGGCGTAGGCGGAACCGAAGCGCAGCTGCTCGGCGGCGCACACCGCCAGCGCCGGCAGCCGCCCGCTGTCGTAGTTGGCCGTCAGCCCCGGGTAGACGCTGGCGGACACCGCGGCCGCCAGCCGCGGGTCGTTCGTGGCGACCGCTCCGCCGGGCGGGCCGCCGAGGCTCTTGTACGTGGAGAATGTCATCAGGTGCGCGCCCTCGGCCAACGGCTGCTGGAAGCGGCCGCCGGCGACGAGACCGGCCACGTGCGACGCGTCGTAGACGACCAGCGCCCCGACGCGGTCGGCGGCGGCGCGGACCGCGTCGAGCCGGTGGGGGAACAGCAGCAGGCTGGTGCCGACGACCACCAGACGCGGTCGTTCCCGGTCGACAAAGCCGGGCAGCGCGTCGACGTCGACGTCGAGGTGCGCGCCGTCGTAGGGCAGGTCGACGATGCGCAGGCCTCGGGCGCCGGCGACGCCGTGGGCGTGGTGGCTGTCGTGCCCGCCGGCGCGCTGGGGAAGCACGGCGATCGTGTCGCCCGGTTCGGCGAACGCGCGGTAGACGGCCAGGTTGGCCATCGTGGCGCTCGGCGGGCGCGGCTCGACGTGGGCGGCGCCGAACAGGCGCGTGAGCAGGCAGCCGGCGAGGACCTCAAGCCGCTCGACGTCCGCCAGGCCCGTCTGGTACTTGTCGCCCGGCAGGCCCATGCTGGGCAGCGTCCCGATCTCCGCGTCGTACACCCGCCGCACGGCCGGGGTGAGCGTATTCGTCCCGCCGTACAGCACCACCCCGTCGTGGTCGATGCGCCGCCTGTGTG
>JALYGZ010000099.1 GCA_030776845.1 Actinomycetota bacterium | reverse complement strand
GTGCGCAGCCTGCGCCCGGACGTCAGGGCCACGGGGCGCACCTCGGCGGGCCGGTGCGGGGCGACGTCGACGATCAGCACGGCCGGCTCGTTCGCGGTCTCGCCGAAGTCCAGCTGCAGCGGCGAGCCCGCGTACCAGATGGGGCAGGGACCCGCGACGGACTGGGTGCGGTGCAGGTGCCCGAGGGCCACGTAGTGGGCGTCGGTGGGGAACGCGGTCGCCGGCACCCAGTAGTCGAAGATGGTGTGGGCGCTGCGCTCCCCGCCGCCGGTGACCCCCCCGGCGACCATCAGGTGGCCGACGACGAGGTTGACGGCGTCCGGCTCGAACCCGGCGCACAGGGCCCCGACGATGCGCCGGGCCCGCTCGGCGTACTTGCCGGCGTGGTCGGCGGCGCCGGCGGCCATGAGGTCGTCGGCGCGCACGATCTCGCGCTGCGACAGGAACGGCAGCAGCGCCAGGCGGGCCCGCTGGCCGGCGGCCTCGACGGTGACCACGCCGCCGGCCTCCGGGGGCGCCACCAGGGCACCGGTGACGACCCGGCCCAGGCGGAACACCGGCGCGACGGCCTGCAGCCTCCGGGGGTTGTCGTGGTTGCCGGCCACGACGACCACGGTCGCGCCCGTGTCCGCGAGGTCGAGCAGGGCTCGGTAGACGATGCGCTCGGCCTCGGCGGTCGGCGCGGCGGTGTCGAACACGTCCCCGGCGACGAGCACGACGTCGGTGTGCTCGCGGGCGGCGATGTCGGCGATCTCGGCCAGCACCGCCACCTGCTCGTCGGCCCGGGAACGGCCGCGCACGGTCCGCCCGACGTGCCAGTCCGCCGTGTGCAGCAGGCGCATCTGTCTCCTAGAAGGGCAGCCCGGCGAACGGGTCGGCCGGATGGTCGCCGGCGGCGGGGTTGGCGCCGGCCTCGCTGGCCCGGGTCGCCCAGGAGGGGAAGGGAAACTCGGCCGTGATCGGCACGGGCAGCTCCGGCTGGGTGAGCAGCATCGTCCCGGGCTTGAGGATCGTCGCCCGCTGGCGCTGCACGGCCGGCAGGAACCCGTACTCCTCCCTGGCCGCCTCCGCGCTGTCGAGCCGGCCGACGACCCGGATGGAGGAGTTCGCGATGATGCGCCGACCGACCTCGCTGGCGGTCTGCTGGGCGCCGATGAGGACGATGCCCAGGGAGCGGCCCCGTTCCGCGACGTCGAGCAGAATCTCCTTGATGGGGCTGGACCCTTCCCGCGGCGCGTACTTGTTCAGCTCGTCGAGGACCACGAACAGCAGCGGCCGGGCCTGGCCGGCGCGCTCCTTGTCCTCGAACGCCCGGCGCAGCGTGACCCCGACGACGAAGCGCTTCGCGCGGTCGTGCAGGTTGTGCAGGTCCACCACCGTCACCTGGCGCTGCATCCGGATGCGGTGACGCCCCGGGTCGGCGACGTCGCCGCGCACGAGCCGCTCCACGTGGCGCACCGCCGAGACGAGCCGGCGCACGAACGCGTTGACGGTGCCCTGGCCGATCGCCCGCCCGGCCCAGTCCCCCCGCGTGACGTCGTCCTCGACGTGCTCCACGATGAGGTCGACGAGGTCGCGGAAGGTGCGGACCGTGCGCCCCTCCAGGCGCACCGCCCCGTCGTCGAGCCCTTCGGCACGGCGCAGGCGGGCCATGACGTTCTGCACCACGATCGTGTACTGCTGCCGGTCGTCCTCGGCGTCGGCGAACAGGAAGGGCAGCATGTCACCGGCGCAGAAGTCGGCCAGCGTCCAGAAGAACGACCGCACGCCCTCGGTGCGGGCGGCCACGTCCGGCGCCGCGCTGGGCGCGCCGACCCGCGGGGGCGCGTGCACCGCGACGCTCGCGAACGGCCCCGGCTCCAGCCCCAGCCGCCGGTAGCGCCGCGCGTCGGCGTCCTCCAGCCGGGTGTTGGGATGGTCCAGGAACAACAGGTCCTCGCCTTTGACGTTGAACACCAGGGCCTTGGTGTTCGCCGCCTCGGCGCCCAGCGCCCCGGACGTGAACAGGCTGTGCAGCAGGAAAGTCGCGTACGTCGTCTTGGTGGCGACACCCGACACGCCGCTGATGTTCACGTGCGCGCCGCGTGTGCCGTCGAGGAACTCCAGGTTTACGTACATTGGCTCGTCGTCGCGGCTCAGCCCGGCCGGCACGCGCGTGTGCATGGCGTCGAAGAAGAGAGCCTCGTCGCGCTCCCGGCCCCGCGCGCGGCGGACCGGCGTCCCCGGCAGGGGCGGGACGAACAGCTCGGGCTCGAAGCGGGTGGTGCTGACCCGGGCGGACTCGGTAACCTCCGCCGGCAGCACCCCGTCGGCGATGAGGAACACGTCGCTGTCGAAACGGGCGCCCTCGTGGCGGGCCCGCACCTGCGAGACGACGCCGTAGATCCTGACCGCTGCGCGCCCCGGCGGCGTCCGGGCCAGCGCCACGACGTCGTCGAGCTGCAGGAACCGGTCGGGGCCCACGCCCACCCAGAACTCCAGCGGCGTAGCGTCCTCGGTGCCGATGACGCGCCCGACGACGTGGCTGTCGTCCATCTCACCCCAGTCGGTCGCCATCGTGGTCTGCCGGGCGGGGCGAGCTTAGCAACGGGCCGTGATAGCCCCCGGCATCCGGGCCGCAGCCCCGTAGGTGCGGCTCCTCGATTTGCCAACCGTGTCTGTCCCCTGTATCACGTGACGCAGCGCACCGTTTTCCTCCGCCACTGTCCCTGTCTCACCCGGGTCGGTGGCGTCGTCCCGGCCGCGGTGGCCGTGCGGGCGTGTGCAGGTCGGTCGTGAGCGGACAATCCCCGGTCGGAAGGGACCATTCGTATGAGGTCGACGCGGCACGCCCACTCGCGACCCGGCGGGCACCCGCCACCCCGGCGGCTTCGACGCGTCGGCACGACGCTGCTGCTGGCCGTCCTGCTGACCGGCGGCCTGCTCGTCCCGGCGACGGGCAGCCAGGCGGCCCGGCGCGTGCACGTCGTCCACC
>JALYGZ010000098.1 GCA_030776845.1 Actinomycetota bacterium | reverse complement strand
GTCCCGGGGCGCCCGGAGCTGGAGCTGCCCGCGGCGGTCGCCTGCGCCGCCGTCGCCGGCTGAGGCGGGCGGGAACCGGTTGAGCGCCGTCAGGCGCGCGGGCGGGGTGGGCATCGGTTGAGCGCCGTCAGGCGCGTGAGCGGGCGGGCATCGGTTGAGCGCTCCGTTAGGCTGCGCGGTCAGTGTCGAGGAAGGACGGCGGATGAGGTCGGGTTCGGTCCTGGCGGCGGTGGCGGCGGCGCTGGCGGTCGCGGTCGTGCTGGTGGCGGTCGGGGTGTTCGTGGACGCCAGCTTCTTCGGGGTCGCGGCCGTGGTCATCGCCGTGGCCTTTGGCGCCGCCATGCTTGGCCTGATGGCCGTCCTGGTGAAGCTCGTCGGCACCGTCGGTGAGCTCACCCGGACGGTCCAGCGGATCACCGACGAGACGGTGCCGGTGCTGAGCGGGGTCAACGAGACCGTCGCCGGCGTCAACACCGAGCTGGCCCGGGTGGACACCATCGTGGCGAACGTCCAGTCGATCTCCGGCACCGCCGAGAACATCGCCGAGGTCGTCCACGCGGCGGTCGCCAACCCGATCATCAAGACGGTGGCGTTCCTGACCGGCACCCGCGTGGCGGTGCGGGCGGCCAGGAGGGCCACGTGACCGCGGACCCGGCGCCGCCACCGGGGAGACAGGTGTGATCCGCAGGCCCTTCTTCGCGCTGGCGGGGCTGGGCGTGGGCCTCGCGCTGGGGGTGTGGAGCGTGCGCGCGGTGCAGGACGCCCGGCGCCGGCTCACGCCCGACCAGCTGGCGCAGTCGGCGGGGGCCCGGGTGGGCGACTGGCGGGAGCGGCTCGCCGTGGCCGTGGAGGCCGGCCGCGCCGCGGCGGCCGCCAGAGAAGCCGAGCTCCGCAAGGTCTACCGTGTGCAGGAGCCCCTCGAGCCCACCGAGTGACCCGCCCCCCGGCATGGGGGCGGGAAGGAACCCTGCGATGCAGTCGCCCGAGATCCGTGAGACCTTCCTCGACTTCTTCCGCGCCCGCGACCACCGGGTGTGGCCGTCGTCGTCGCTGATCCCCAACGACCCGACGATCTTTCTGACCGTCGCGGGGATGGTGCAGTTCAAGCCCTATTTCCTGGGCGAGGCCACGCCGGAGCACCCGCGGGCGGCCAGCGACCAGAAGTGCGTGCGCATCCGCGGCAAGCTCGACGACATCGACATCGTCGGGACGACGACCCGCCACCTCACGTTCTTCGAGATGCTCGGCAACTTCAGCTTCGGCGACTACTTCAAGCGCCGGGCCATCGCCTGGGCCTGGGAGCTGTCGACGTCCGGCTTCGGCTTCGAGCCCGAGCGCATCTGGGCGACGATCCACGAGGACGACGACGAGGCGGAGGCGCTGTGGCTGTCCGAGACGGACGTGCCGGCCGAGCGGATCGTCCGTCGCGGGCGAGAGGACAACTTCTGGACCATGGGCGGGGCCGGCCCGTGCGGTCCGTGCAGCGAGCTGTACTACGACCGTGGCCCCGAGCACGGCCCGGACGGCGGCCCGGAGGTCGACGAGACGAGGTTCGTGGAGTTCTGGAACCTCGTGTTCATGCAGTACTCCCAGGACGAGGACGGCACCATCCTCGGGGAGCTGCCCCGACGCAACGTCGACACCGGCCTCGGCATGGAGCGCCTGGCCATGCTCCTGCAGGACGTGCCCAACGTCTACGAGACCGACGTGCTGCGCCCCATGCTCGACCGGGCCAGCGACGTCACCGGGGTCGCCTACGGCGACGACCCCGACCGTGACGTCAGCCTGCGGGTCATCGCCGACCACGCGCGCAGCGCCGCGTTCCTCATCGGCGACGGCGTCCTGCCCAGCAACGAGGCGCGCGGCTACGTGCTGCGCCGGCTGCTGCGCCGCATCGTCCGGCACGCGCGCATGGTCGGCGGCGACCGGCGCGTGATGCGCCCCATGCTGGAGGCCGTCATCGCCTCGCTCGGGGACGCGTGGCCGGACCTGCGCCGTCAGTCAGAGCTGATCACCCGGGTCGGCGTGGCCGAGGAGGACGCGTTCCAGCGCACGCTGCGTACGGGCACGGTCATGCTGGACCAGGCTGTGGCCGAGGCGCGCCAGGCCGGGCGGGGGACGCTGTCGGGCGAGACGGCGTTCACGCTGCACGACACGTACGGCTTCCCGGTCGACCTGACGGTGGAGATCGCCCGCGAGCAGGGCCTGGAGCTCGACCGGGACGAGTTCGAGCGGCACATGCAGGCCCAGCGCGCCCGCGCCCGCGCCGCGGGCCGAGACGGCGGCCCCGGCGGGGTGCCCGCGCAGGTGTACCGGGAGGCCCGCGGCCACACCGGGCGGGTGGAGTTCGTCGGCTACGAGAGCGAGACGGCCTCCACGCGCCTGGGCGCCATCATCACCCCCTCGGGCCTGGTGCGGTCCGCGCAGGAGGGCGACGAGGTCCAGGTCGTGCTGCCCCGCACGCCCTTCTTCGCCGAGGGCGGTGGGCAGCTCGGCGACCACGGGACCATCGAGACGGCCTCGGGTCGCCTGGCGGTCGGCGACACGACCAGCCCGGCCGAGGGTCTCGTCGTCCACTCCGCCCGCGTGGGCGCCGGCGAGGTGCAGGCCGGCCAGGAGGCCCACGCCGAGATCGACCACCTGCGACGGGCGTCGATCCGACGCGGCCACACCGCCACGCACATCCTGCACGCCACGCTGCAGGAGGTGCTCGGCGAGCACGCCGTCCAGGCCGGCTCGGCGATCGACGCGGGGCGGTTCCGCTTCGACTTCCCCCACTTCGAGTCGGTGGGGCGCGACCAGCTCGCCGAGGTGGAGGAGCGGGTCAACGCGCGGGTGGCCGGCGACCCCCAGGTGCGCACTTTCGAGACGTCCCAGGAGGAGGCCCGCCGCCTGGGCGCCGTCGCGCTGTTCGGGGAGCACTACGGCGAGCGGGTGCGCGTGGTCGACATCGGCGAGTTCTCGCGGGAGCTGTGCGGCGGGACTCACGTCGGGCACGCCGGCGAGGTCGGCCTGTTCACCATCCTGTCGGAGGGCTCGGTCGCGGCGAACCTGCGCCGGATCGAGGCGGCGACGGGGCCGGAGGCGTTCACCCGGCTGTCGCGTGAGCGGCTGGTGGCCGAGCAGGTCGCGCGGCTGCTGAAGGTGTCCACCGGGGACGTCGTGGACCGGGTCGCCGGCCTGCTCGAGCGGCTGCGGGTCGCCGAGCGGGAGCTGGCCCGCGCTCGCCACCAGACGCTGACCGCCTCGGCCGGGCGCCTGCTGGCCGACGCCGAGCAGCTGGACGGGGTGACCCTGCTCGCGGCCCCCGTGGAGGGCGCCGACCGCGACGGGCTGCGGGCCCTGGCCGCTGACCTGCGCAACCGCGTCGCGTCCGGCGTGGTGGTGCTCGGCGGGACCACGGCCGACGGGAAGGCCCAGCTGGTCGCGG
>JALYGZ010000097.1 GCA_030776845.1 Actinomycetota bacterium | reverse complement strand
TGCAGGCCCTCGGCGACGAGGTCGGCGCTGACCGCGGCGACGAGCTGCGCCCTGCCGTCGGGCGTCGGCGAGCCGAGCACGACCACCCCCGTCCCCAACCGGTTGCGCAGGTCGGTGGCCAGGGCCTTGAGCGCGTCGCGGTCGGCGCCCGGCACGGTAGCGGCCACGACCGCGGCGCCGTCGACGCGCTCGGCGTCGTCGACCAGCCGCCCGGCGGAGGCCAGCAGCGCCTCCTGACGGGCGCGGGTCAGCTCCTTCTCCAGCGTCCGCAGGCGCTCGAGCAGGTCGCTGATCCGCTCGACCGCCTGGTCGCTGGGGACCTTGAGCAGGCGGGCGACCTGGTCGGCGACCAGCCGCTCGCGCGACAGATGCGCGAACGCCTCGGGGCCGGTGACGGCCTCGATGCGCCGCAGGTTGGCCGCGATCGAGCCTTCGGACAGGACGGTGAACAGCCCGACCTCTCCCGTGTGACCGACGTGCGTGCCCCCGCACAGCTCCTTGGAGTAGTCGCCGATCCGCACCACCCGGACCCGCTCGCCGTACTTCTCGCCGAACAGCGCGACCGCACCCATGTCTCGGGCTTCCTGGTGGGTGGTCTCCACGGTCAGGACCGGAGGGTCGTCGGCGATGCGGGCGTTGACCAGCTCCTCGACCTGGGCCAGCTGCCCCGGCGGGACGGCCTCGAAGTGGGGGAAGTCGAAGCGCAGCCGGCCGGCGTCGATCGCCGAGCCGGCCTGGGCGGCGTGCTCGCCGACGACCTCCCGCAGGGTGGCGTGGAGGATGTGGGTGGCGGTGTGCCCCCGGGTGATCGACGCGCGGCGATGGCGGTCGATCGCCGCGCGGGCCGCCTGGCCGACGCGCAGCTCGCCGGCCTCGACCCTGGCCCGGTGCACGACCAGGCCCTGGACCGGCGCGACAGTGTCGACCACGCGCAGCCGGCCGGTGTCGGTCTCGATGACCCCGTGGTCGCCGAGCTGCCCGCCGCCCTCGGCGTAGAAGGGCGTGCGCGCCAGCACGACCTCGACCTCGTCGCCCTCCTCGGCTGCCTGCAGCAGACCCCCGGGCGCCAGGAGGGCGTCGAGGCTGGTCTCGGCGGTCTCCTCGGAGTAGCCCACGAAGTCCACGGTGCCCACGCGGCCGGCGGCCTGGCGGTAGGCCTCGACCGGCACCCCGCCGTCGCCGGTCCTGCCCTTGGCGGCGGCCCGGGCCCGGGCGCGCTGGGCCTCCATGTGGCGGGCGAAGGCGTCGCGGTCCAGGGCCAGTCCCTGCTCCTGGGCGATCTCCAAGGTCAGGTCGACGGGGAACCCGTAGGTGTCGTGCAGGGTGAAGGCGGTGTCACCGGGCAGCTCGTGGGCGCCGTGGGACCTGGCGTGGGCGATGGCCTGGTCGAGCATCGCCATGCCGGTGCGCAGGGTCCGGGAGAAGCCCTCCTCCTCGGCGGCGGCGACCCGGGTCACCAGCTCGGCCTGGTCGCGCAGCTCGGCCCACGTGTCGCCGAGCGTCTCGCGGACCGCGGCCATCATGTCGGGCATGATCGGGCGCTGGCAGCCCAGCATCCGCGCGTGGCGGACGGCCCGGCGCAGCAGCCGGCGCAGCACGTAGCCGCGGGCCTCGTTGGACGGCAGCACCCCGTCGGCGATGAGCATCGCGCTGGTGCGGGCGTGCTCGGCGATGACCCGCAGGCTGACGTCGCGGCTGGCCTCGCGCCCATAGTCGGTTGCGGTCAGATCCGCCGCGCGGTCCAGGACGGGGCGCAGCACGTCGGTCTCGTAGACGTTGGGAACGTCCTGGAGCAGCACCGCCATGCGTTCCATGCCCATGCCGGTGTCGACGTTCTGCTTGGGCAGCTCCCCCAGGATGGTGCCGGCCGCGTCCTGCTCGTACTGCATGAACACGAGGTTCCAGAACTCCATGTAGCGCGACTCGTCGATCGCCGGGCCGCCCTCGGCGCCGTGCTGGGGACCGCGGTCCAGGTACAGCTCGGTGCACGGCCCGCAGGGTCCCGCCCCGCCGGTGGACCAGAAGTTGTCCGAGGCGTCGAACCGGGCGCTGCCCTCGGGCACACCGATCCGCTGGATGCGCCCGCGCGGCACGTCGGTCTCGGCCAGCCAGATGCCCTCGGCCTCGTCGTCGTCCGCGAAGACCGTGACCCAGATGCGGGCGGGGTCGAAGCCGTAGCCGGCGGTCGACAGCTCCCAGGCCCAGCTGATCGCCTCGCGCTTGAAGTAGTCCCCGAAGCTGAAGTTGCCCAGCATCTCGAAGAACGTCAGGTGCCGGGTGGTCAGGCCGACGTTCTCGATGTCGACCGTGCGCGCGCACTTCTGCAGGCTCGCGGCCCGGGGGTGCTGCGGGCTGTCCTCGCCCGAGAAGTACGGCTTGAACTGGACCATGCCCGCGATGGTCAGCAGCATCGTCGGGTCGTTGGGGATCAGCGACGACGACGGCCAGATCCGGTGGTCCTTGCCGCGGAAGAACTCCAGGAAGGTGCGGCGGATGTCGGGCGACTCCATCTCGCGTCGTCCTTCGGGGGAAGCTGCTACTCGCCGGGTCGGCTCGCCCCCAGGGGCCCCGGTGCGGGCGGGGCGCTGCCCCCACGGTAGACCGCCCGCAGCTCGGCTTCCTTGGCCTCGGCCGCTGCACGGCCTTCCTCCAGCGCCAGCGCCATGCGCTCGCGCAGGGAGCCGGCGCGGGCGGTGGCGGACCGGGCGAGGTGCTCGGGCGACAGCCTGCGCCGCGTCTCCTCGACCTTGGTCGTAACCCACACCCCCATGGCGACGCCGGCCCCCAGGCCCACCGCCGCGAAGAACAGCCGTTTGAACATGCCGTCGTCCTCCCGTCGGGACTGCGCGGGCCGGGGCGCCTC
>JALYGZ010000096.1 GCA_030776845.1 Actinomycetota bacterium | reverse complement strand
CCCGCTCGCCGTGCCGCCCGTGGACGCCGGCGCCGAGCCCGCGATCCGACAGATCCTCCGGCTCGTCGCCGACGCCGACGCCGTGCTCGCCACCGGCCACCTGGGACCCGAGGAGGTGGCCTGGCTCGTGGGCGCCGCCCGCCGGTGGGGGGTCCGGCGGGTGCTGGTGACCCACCCGTTCTTCCCGGTCCCCGGCCTGGACCCCGCCCGGATGCGCGAGCTCGCCAAGCAGGGCGCCTACGCCGAGGTGACCGCCTTCCAGCTGCTCCACCAGCCGGGCATGACCGCCGCCCGCCTGGCGGGGCTCGTGCGGGCCGTGGGCGACCGTCGCTGTGTCCTGTCGTCCGACGCCGGCCAGCCGGACTCCCCGCCGCCACCCGAGGCGCTGGACCGGCTCGTCGGGGAGCTCGGGGTCCAGGGCCTGGACCGCGGCGCCCTGCGGGCAATGGCCTCGCAGGTCCCGGCCGACCTCGTCCTGGTCGACCGGACACCCGGTGGGGGTTGACCGATATCTACAGGGTATCAGCGCTTCTGCCGCCCCGGCCCCCCACCCGCGCGCGAGGGCCTCACTGAGCGTGACCGCCGCCCGCCGGCGCCATCGGGCCCTTCGCAGACCCCCGGCCGGCGGCATTCAATACACGCCAGGTGTCAACCGTGTCGCAGCGAGTATGGCCGCGGCTCCCGAGGGTGCCTACCGTCGGGGTGCGGTCGGTCCTCGCCTCCCAGCTTTGACGCCCTCCATCGAGGACACTGACCGCGGAGGGCACCGGATGAACCCAGAGGACGAGCCGGACGCCGAGGCCATCCTGGAGCCCCCGAGGTTCGAGGTGCTGCCTCTGCCGGGAGTGGTGGACGCCGCCGCCCACGTACCGCCGGCGGGGGCCGTGACGGTGACCTGCTCGCCGACCAGGGGGCTCGACGAGTCGCTGCGGGTGACCGAGGACCTCGTGGGCCGGGGCCTGTCGGTCGTGCCGCACGTCGCGGCGCGGCTCGTCTCCGGGCCCGGGCACGTGCGCGCCATCGTGCGCCGGCTGGACGCCCTGGGAGTGCGCGACGTCTTCGTCGTCGGGGGCGACTCGAAGACGCCGGCCGGCCCCTACGCGACCGGACTTGACCTGCTGCGGGCGCTCGCCGACGCCGGCCACGGCTTCGACGAGATCGGCGTCCCCGCCTACCCGGAGGGCCACCCCCACGTCCCCGTCGACGTCCTGTCCGAGGTGCTGTGCGCCAAGCAGGCCTTCGCCACCTACCTGGTCACCCAGATGTGCTTCGACGGCCCGCCGGTCCTCGGGTGGCTCGACGACGCCCGACGGCGGGGCGTGTGGCTGCCGGCCTACATCGGGCTGCCGGGCATCGTCGACCGCGCGAAGCTGTTGCGGATCTCGGTCAAGATCGGGGTGGGCGACTCGGCGCGCTTCCTGAAGAAGAACCGGACCGGCGTCGCGCGACTCGTGCGCCCCGGCAGCTACAGCCCCGAGCAACTGGTCAAGCGGCTCGCCGTGGGGGCGCGCGACCGCGACCGGGCCGTCCGCGGCTTCCACCTGTTCACGTTCAACGAGGTCGAGGCCACTGCGCAGTGGGCGCGACAGCTGGGGGCGCTCGTCGCCGCCTGACGCCGGGACGACCACCGCGGAGGACGCCATGGGCTTCCCGTCAGACCTGCAGATCGCACGCTCCACGTCGTTGCGCCCGCCCGCCGAGGTCGCCGCGGACATGGGCGTCGGTGAGCATCTGCTGGAGCCGTACGGCCACGAGGTGGCCAAGATCTCGCTCGACGCGATCGGCGAGCTCGCGGACCGTCCCGCGGCCAAGTACGTCGTGGTCTCGGCCATCACGCCCACGCCGCTGGGGGAGGGCAAGACCACGACTACCGTGGGCCTCGGCCAGGCCCTGGCGCATGTCGGTCGGTCGGCCACGGTCACCGTGCGCCAGCCGTCGATGGGCCCGACGTTCGGCATCAAAGGTGGGGCCGCGGGTGGCGGCTACGCCCAAGTCGTCCCGATGGAGACGCTCAACCTGCATCTGACCGGCGACATGCACGCGGTGACGGCGGCGCACAACCTGCTCGCCGCGATGATCGACAACCACCTGCACCAGGGCAACGAGCTGGGCATCGACTCGCGCAGCCGCACCTGGCGGCGGGTGCTCGACGTGAACGACCGGGCGCTGCGCAACATCGTGACCGGACTGGGCTCCCGGGCGGACGGCGTCCCCGGCCAGAGCGGCTTCGACATCACCGCTGCCTCGGAGGTGATGGCGGTCCTGGGCCTGTCCGGGTCGCTGGGGGACCTGCGCGAGCGCCTCGGCCGGATCGTCGTCGCCACGACCACGGCGGGCGAGCCGGTCACCGCCGAGCGGCTCAAGGCGGCAGGGGCGATGACGGTGATGCTGCGGGAGGCGCTCAAGCCGAACCTGCTGCAGACCCTGGAGCACACGCCGGCGCTCGTGCACACCGGTCCGTTCGGCAACATCGCCCACGGGAACTCCTCGGTCGTTGCCGACCTCATCGGCATCCGCGGCGGTGACTTCCTGGTCACCGAGGCCGGCTTCGGCGCCGACATGGGAGCGGAGCGCTTCTTCAACATCAAGTGTCGCGTGTCGGGCCTAAGCCCGGACGTCGCCGTACTGGTCGCCACGGTCCGGGCGCTCAAGGCGCACTCCGGGCGCCACCGGGTGGTGGCGGGCAGACCGCTGCCGCCGGAGATGCTCGTCGAGAGCCCCGACGACGTGCTCGCGGGCGCCGACAACCTGCGCAAGCAGATCGAGAACATCCGCCTGCATGGCGTCTCCCCCGTGGTCGCCATCAACGCCTTCCCGGGTGACCACGCCTCGGAGCACCGGGCGATCCGGGAGGTCGCCCGGGACATGGGCGCCCCGGCCGCGGTGTGCACGCACTTCGCGCACGGCGGCAAGGGCGCGGTCGAGCTGGCGGAGGCCGTGGTCCGGGCCGCCGACGAGCCGAACGACTTCCGCTTCCTGTACCCGGCCGAGGCGAGCCTGCGGGACAAGATCGAGACGGTCGCGACGAAGGTCTACGGCGCGGCCGGCGTCGAATACTCGGCGACGGCGCGCCGCCAGCTCGAGACCTACGAGGCGCAGGGCTTCGGCGACCTTCCGGTGTGCATCGCCAAGACCCACCTGTCGATCTCGTCCGACCCCGCGCTCAAGGGCGCCCCGTCCGGCTGGGTGCTGCCCGTCCGGGAGGTCCGCGCCTCGGTGGGCGCGGGCTTCATCTACCCGATCTGCGGCGACATGCGCACCATGCCGGGACTGAGCTCGCGGCCGGCCGCCGAGCGGATCGACATCGACGCCGACGGACAGGTCGTGGGACTCTCGTGAGGGCATTGCCATGAGCGCCCCCGCCGCCGATCCCGGCGACCACGGCCAGGACTACCTGCGCCAGCCGCTCGGCGACTTCCTGGAGCGGGTGGCGGCACAGGAGCCGGCGCCGGGTGGAGGCGCGGTCGCCGCCGTCGCCATCGCACTGGCCGCGGCTCTGGCCGGCATGGCGGCCCGCCTGTCGGAGCGGCATACGGTCGACGCCCCCCGCATGGCCACGGAGGCCGACGCGC
>JALYGZ010000095.1 GCA_030776845.1 Actinomycetota bacterium | reverse complement strand
CGCCGCAGGAGCTCGGCAAGGGCGAGCGGCTCCCGGCAGCGCAGCGCGCGGGCGACGTCGGGGCCGGGATGGTCGTGCAGCGGTCTGGGTCGGGCGACGGGCACGGCCATCTCCTCGGCGGTCGGCGCGGCCGCGGCGGGTGTGACGGGGCGGCGGGCGGGGCAGACGGCGGCAGCGTAACCTGGCTGCGACGGCCGGTAGGTCAGGTAGCGTTCAGGGAATACACGGGCGGGTCGCCCGAGGCGCGGCCCGAGCGACAAACGAGGTGCCGTGGACCGCGCCAATCGGACACGACTGGCCGTGGCCGTCCTGCTCATCTTCGGGTTGCTGTTCCTGCTGCCCAGCCTCGGCGCCGACGAGGCCGTCAGCTACAGCGAGTTCAAGGCCGCGGTCCGCGACGGACGGGTCCAGGAGGTGGTCGTCACCGGCCAGGGCGTGGAGGGCGAGTTCCGAGACGGCGAGCCGTTCTCGACCACCCTGCCCCCGGAGCTCGTCGTCGGCGAGCGGGGCATCGAGGGCTTCCTGGAGTCCAACGGCGTGCGCATCGCCGCGCGCCCCGAGGGCGAGGGCCTGCTCAGCTTCTTCGCCATCTGGCTGTTCCCGCTGCTCATCTTCGGGTTCTTCTTCTGGTGGATGAGCCGTCAGGCGCGCGGGCAGATGGGGCCGCTCGGCCAGATCGGCAAGTCCACCGCCAAGGTGCACAAGCCGCACGAGCCGACCACGCGCTTCGCGGACGTCGCCGGGTACCGGGAGGTCAAAGAGGAGGTCCAGGAGGTCGTGTCGTTCCTGCGGGAGCCCGAGCGCTTCCGCAAGGCCGGCGCCCAGGTGCCCAAGGGCCTGCTGCTGGTCGGCCCCCCCGGTACCGGCAAGACCCTGCTGGCCCGGGCGGTCGCCGGCGAGGCCGGCGTCCCGTTCATCTCCGTCACGGGCTCGGACTTCATGGAGATGTTCGTCGGCGTGGGCGCCAGCCGCGTCCGCGACCTGTTCAAGACGGCCCGCCAGAACGCGCCGTGCATCATCTTCGTCGACGAGCTGGACTCCATCGGGCGCAAGCGCGGCGCGGGGCTCGGCGGTGGCCACGACGAGCGCGAGCAGACCCTCAACCAGATGCTCGGCGAGATCGACGGGTTCGAGGGCAGCGAGGGCGTCGTCATCATGGGCGCGACCAACCGCCCCGACGTGCTGGACCCCGCGCTGCAGCGCCCCGGGCGCTTTGACCGCCAGATCGTCGTGCCCCTGCCCACCCTGGAAGAGCGCGTGGAGATCCTCAACGTCCACATCCGGGGAAAGCCGATCGCGGCCGACGTCGACCTGCGCACCCTGGCCCGGGGGACTCCCGGCATGAGCGGCGCCGACCTGAAGAACCTCGTCAACGAGGCTGCGCTCATCGCCGTGCGCGGCGGCTCCGACGAGGTCCGCATGCAGGACCTGGAGCAGGCGCGGGAGCGGCACACGATCGGGCGCGAGCGGTCCAGCCTGCGCCTGGACGAGGACGAGAAGCGCACGGTCGCCTACCACGAGGGCGGCCACGCCCTGGCCGCCTTCCTTCAGGAGGAGGCCGACCCGGTCTACAAGGTGACCGTCCTTCCCGTGGGCATGGCCCTGGGGGTCACGACGCAGCTGCCCATCGATGAGCGCCACATCTACCTGCGCACCTACCTCGACGCGCGCCTGAAGGTGATGCTCGGCGGGCGCGCCGCCGAGCTGGTCGTGCTGGGGCAGCCGACGACCGGCGGCCAGCACGACCTCGTGCAGGCCACGCGGCTCGCACGGGCCATCGTGCGCGAGTTCGGCATGAGCGAGGCCCTCGGCCCCGTGGGCTACGGTGACCAGCAGCAGGTCTTCCTCGGCGAGGAGCTGGCCCGGGGCCACGAGTACTCCGAGCGCACCGCCGAGACGATCGACTCGGAGGTGCAGCGCATCCTCCGCATGGCGCTCGAGGAGGTCGTGGAGCGCTTCGAGCAGCTGCGCGCCGGCCTTGACGCGATGGCCGAGGCGCTCGTCGAGCGCGAGTCGCTCACCGGCGAGGAGGCGCTCGCGCTGGTGGAGTCCGCCGTCGAGCCCCACCAGCGGGTGCTGTTGCGGGGCAAGGCGTCGGTGCGCGAGGTGCCCGACCGGCCGCCGGAGCCCCCCGCCGAGGAGCAGCGCGAGGAGGAGCCCGCGCGTGTCGTCTGAGCCCGTCCCTGCCGCCGCGGCGGGGGGAGGCCTGGACGAGCAGCCGGCCGCGACCGTGGGCCTCGTCGGCGGCACCGGGCCGCTGGGTCGCGG
>JALYGZ010000094.1 GCA_030776845.1 Actinomycetota bacterium | reverse complement strand
CACCGGCGGTGCACAGGATGTCCTTGAGCGCCAGGGGGACGCCGGCCAGCGCGCCGACGGGCTCGCCGGCGGCCCGACGCCGGTCGACGTCGGCGGCGTGGGCCAGGGCGG
This sequence comes from Actinomycetota bacterium, assembly GCA_030776845.1. GTDB lineage: Bacteria > Actinomycetota > Nitriliruptoria > Euzebyales > Egibacteraceae > JAHWKQ01. The sequence continues at coordinate 2,621 of JALYGZ010000094.1, read as the reverse complement.
GCTCGTCGAGCACCTGCAGGAAGGCGTGCAGCCGTTCCTCGGTGGCGGAGATGCGCTCCAGGTGGGCGCGGACGACCTCGACGGCGGTGACCTCCCCCGCGTCCATGGCGGCGAGCAGCTCGGCGGCGGTGGCGCGGGTCAGCGCCTCGGTCACGGCTGCTCCGCCACGATGCGCGGCACGTGGAAGCGGCCCTGCTCGACGTGGGGCGCGGCGGCCAGAGCGCCGGCCACGGGCAGGGACGGTCGCGGGTCGTCGGCGCGCAGCACGTTGGCCAGCGGGAAGGGGTGGCTGGTGGGCGCGACGTCGGCGGTGGCGACCTGTCCCACCTGCTCGGCGTAGGCGAGGATCTGCGACAGCTCGCCGCACAGGGCCTCGACCTCGTCGTCGGTCAGGGCCAGGCGTGCCAGGACCGCGACGTGCCGCACCTCTTCGGAGCTCAGGGCCACGGGGTCACACCTCGGCGTCGGGGGCGTCGGCCGGGCCCCGACGGTACCGCGCCCGCGGCGGGCCCTGCCAGCCACGGCCCCCGCACCGCGTCAGCCCGGCAGGGCACCGGTCTCCAGTAGCGTGCCCAGGCCGCGCTCGTCGATCCGCGGCACTCCCAGCTCGGCCGCCCGGGCGGCCTTGCCGCCGGGGTCGGTGCCCACGACGACGACGGACGTCTTGCGCGACACGCTGGAGGCGACCTTGCCGCCGCGGTCCTCGACCGCCTGCTTGGCCTCGTCGCGCGTGAAGCCGTCCAGGCCCCCGGTCAGCACCACCGTCCAGCCCTCCAGCGTGCGCCGGCCCGAGGGGGTGTCGGTGTCCATGCGGACGCCCACCTCGCCCAGCCGGTCGATCAACGCCGCGTTGCGCGGGTTGTCCAGGAACTGGCGGACAGCGGCGGCGATGACGGGCCCCACGCCGCCGACCGCGGCGATCGTGGCCTCGTCGGCGGCGCGAAGCCGGCCCATCGACCCGAAGTGGCGGGCCAGGCGCCGCGCGACCGTGCCGCCGACGTGGCTGATGTTCAGACCCACGAGCAGGCGCTCCAGGGGTCGGTCCTTGGAGGCCTCGATGCCGGCCAGCAGGTTGTCGACCTTTCTCGCGCCGAAGCCCTCCAGCTCCAGCAGGTCGTCGGCGCGCAGCCGGTAGACGCCGGACAGGTCGGAGACCAGGCCGCGGGCCAGCAGCACCCTCGCCGTCTCGTAGCCCAGCCCCTCGATGTCCATCGCCCCGCGCCCGGCGAAGTGCGAGAGCGACTCCAGCAGCCGGTTGGGGCAGTCGACGTTGGTGCAGTAGCTGGCCGCCTCCCCCTGCAGGCGCTGGATCGGCGAGCCGCAGAAGGGGCAGGTGATCGGCATGCGCCACGGCCCGGCGGCCTCCACGTGCGCGGGACGCCGCTCCCGCACCGGTCCGAGCACCTCGGGGATGACGTCGCCGGCCTTGCGGACGACGACCACGTCGCCCGGCCGGCAGTCCTTCATGCGGGCCTGGTCCTCGTTGTGCAGGGTGGCCATCGAGATCGTCGAGCCAGCGACGAGCACCGGCTCGAGCATGGCGAAGGGGGTCACCTTGCCGGTGCGGCCGACGTTAACGTGGATGTCCCGCAGCAGCGTCTCGCGCTCCTCGGGCGGGTATTTGAAGGCGATCGCCCAGCGCGGCGCGGCGCTGGTCGACCCCAGGCGCCGCTGCTGGGCCAGGGAGTCGACCTTGACGACCACGCCGTCGATCTCGTACTCGGGGTCGTGGCGGTGCTCGCGCCAGCGCTCGACGAAGGCCGACACCTCGTCGAGTGAGCCCAGCGTGACCGTCTCGGCGGCGACCGGCAGCCCCGCCCGGGCGATGGCGCGCAGGAAGCAGCTCTGGGTGTCGACAGTCAGCCCCTCCACAACCCCCATCCCGTGGCACAGGACCCGCAGCGGACGCTCGGCGGTGACGGCGGGGTCCTTCTGGCGCAGCGCGCCGCTGGCCGCGTTACGGGGGTTGGCGAACCGGGGAAGGCCGGCCTCCTCGCGCGCGGCGTTCATCCGCTCGAAGTCGCCGAGCGGGTAGTAGACCTCGCCGCGGACCTCCAGCAGCGCCGGCGGGCCGGGCAGCGCCAGCCGCTCGGGGACGCCGCGGATGGTCCGCACGTTGGGGGTGACGTCTTCGCCCACCCGTCCGTCGCCGCGGGTCACCGCCTGCTCCAGCCGGCCCCCGGCGTAGGACAGGGAGATGGCGACCCCGTCGACCTTCAGCTCGCAGGTGAAGCGCGGGCGCGAGCCCTCCAGGCCCCGGTCGACCCGCTCCCCCCAGGCGCGCAGCCCCTCGGCGTCGAAGGCGTTGTCCAGCGACAGCATCCGCTGGCGGTGGGGGACCTCGGCGAAACGGGGGCTGGGCGGGGCGCCGACGGTGTGGGTCGGCGAGTCGAGACGATCCAGCTCTGGGTGGCGCGCCTCCAGCTCGCGCAGCTCGCGCACGAGCGCGTCGAACTGCGCGTCGGTGACCGTCGGCTCGGACAGGTCGTAGTAGCGACGACGATGCTCGGTGATGTCCTCGCGCAGGGCCTCCACGCGGGCCCGGACCGCCTCGTCGACCATGCCCCCAGTCTACGAACCCGGAGTGTGTCGACTGGCTGACGCTCACCGAGCGTCAGTCG
>JALYGZ010000093.1 GCA_030776845.1 Actinomycetota bacterium | reverse complement strand
TCCGACGAGGTCCTGCTCGTGCCGCCGGGCACGGTCGTCAGGGACGACGCCGGCCGGGTCGTCGCCGACCTGGTGTCCGAGGACGACGAGGCCGTGCTCGTGCCCGGCGGCCGCGGCGGGCGGGGCAACGCGGCGTTCAAGACCCGGGCCCGCCGGGCGCCGCGCTTCCACGAGCGGGGCGAGCCCGGGCACGAGGCTGAGCTCGTCCTGGAGCTGCGCCTGGCCGCCGACGCCGCGCTCGTCGGGTTCCCCAACGCGGGCAAGTCGTCATTGGTGGCCCGCCTGTCCGCCGCGCGGCCCAAGGTCGCCGACTACCCGTTCACCACGCTCGCCCCCACCCTGGGCGTCGTGCGCGCCGGCGATGTCGACTTCGTGGTCGCCGACGTTCCCGGCCTGGTCGAGGGCGCCAGCCGTGGGCGCGGCCTGGGATACCGCTTCCTTCGCCACGTCGAGCGCGCCCGCGTCCTCGTGCACGTCCTGGACTGCGCGTCCTACGAGCAGCGCGACCCCCGGGAGGACCTGCGGGTGGTGCTCGCCGAGTTGGAGGCCTACCAGCCCGAGCTGGTCGCCCGCCCGGCGCTGGTGTGGTTGAACAAGGTCGACGCGGGCCGAGACACGGCCGCCGCCGTGCGCCCCGACCTGGAGGCCGCCGGCTGGGAGGTGCTGGAGGGCAGCGCGGTCACCGGCGCCGGCCTGGAGGTGCTGCGCCGGCGCCTGTCCGAGCTGGTCGCCCGGGCTCGTCTCGCGGCGCCGGCGCGACGCGCGCCCGACCGCCCGGTGCTGCGCCCCGTCGCCGCCGAGGCCGACGACTTTGACGTCGCGCGTGTGGACGGCGGGTTCCGGGTCACCGGCGCCCGCGTCGAGCGATGGGTGCACATGACCGACCTCGACAACGAAGAGGCCGTGGGCTACCTGCAGGACCGCCTGCGCCGTGCCGGTGTGGAGCGCGCGCTGCAGCGCGCCGGCGCCCGCCACGGCGACGCCGTGGAGATCGCCGGCCGCGTGTTCGACTTCTCCCCCGAGGAGGCCCCGGACGGCGGCCGGACGGCCGCATGGTGACCACGCGGCGCTACGAGCGGCCGGGCCGGGTCGTCGTCAAGGTGGGCTCGTCCAGTCTGCGCGCCCCCGACGGCGGCCTCGACGCGGCCCTCGTCGCCGAGCTCGTCGCGCAAGTGGCGAAGCTGGGCACGGAGGGCGTGCAGGTCGTGCTCGTCTCCAGCGGGGCGGTCGCGGCGGGCCTGGGGGCGCTGGGGCTGCCCACCCGCCCCGGCGACCTGCCCAGCCTACAGGCGGTCGCCAGCGTGGGACAGGGCCGGCTCGTGCACACCTACCAGGCCCGCTTCGGCGACCACGGCGTGGCCTGCGGCCAGGTTCTGTTGACCGCCTCCGACGTCGTGGACCGCACCCGCTACCTCAACGCCCGTAACACGTTTGAGCGGCTGCTCGGCCTCGGCGCGGTCCCGCTGGTCAACGAGAACGACACGGTCGTCACCGAGGAGCTGCGCTTCGGCGACAACGACCGCCTTGCGGCGCTCGTCGCAAGCATGCTCGGGGCCGGCCTGCTGCTGCTGCTGTCCGACGTCGACGGGTTGTACGACGGGGTGCCGTCCGCCGACCCGAGGCCGCCGCTGGTCGAGCGGGTCGACGACGTCGCCGCCCTGGACGACCGCCACATCGGCCAGGCCGGCTCGCACGTGGGCAGCGGCGGCATGGTCACGAAGCTGGAGGCCGCGCGTATCGCCACGTTCAGCGCCGCTCACGCGGTGATCGCCAACGCCCGCGCTCCGCAGGTGGTTCCCCGGGTCGTCGACGGCGAGGCGCTGGGCACCTGGTTCCCGCCGTCGCGGCGGCGCCCGGACAGCCGCAAGCTGTGGATCGCCTTCGCGCAGCAGCCGCGCGGCTGTCTCGTGGTCGACGCGGGCGCCGTCCGGGCCCTGACGTCGCGCGGCTCGTCACTGCTGGCCGCGGGGGTGCTCGACGCGACCGGCGACTTCGCCCGGGGCGACGCCGTCGAGGTCGTCGGCCCCGACCAGCGGATCGTCGCACGCGGTCTCGTCGGCTACGACCGTACCGAGCTGGGCCGCCTGCTGGGACGCTCGACCCGCGAGCTGGTGGCAGAGCTCGGGCCGAGCTACGACCGCGAGGTCATCCACCGCGACTCGCTGGTCGTCGTGGCCTGACCCGTCCGGGGTCAGCCGGACGAGCCGGGGAACGACGGCACGGCGCCGGCCCGCCACAGCTCCTGGTCGGCGGCCTGCAGCACGAGGGTCTCGATGAGCCCCGTGTCCACCTCCAGCAGCCGCCACAGCTCCAGGGCGTTGCCCACCTCGGTGTCCCAGCGCACGAGCACCTCGTCGTCGTCGCGGTCGAGCTCGATGAGCAGGGTGCGGGCCGGCCAGGTCTGGCGCGTGGAGATCTTGGCGATGAACTCCTCGCCGGATTCGGTCCAGCCGAGGCGCACGACGAACTTGTCCGGGGAGGCGGCCTTGAGGTCCCGGGCCGCGGCGGCCAGACGGTCGGCGAGCTCGGCGTGGCGGGCCATGCGCGCCTCGTGGCGCTCCTGGTCCGCGCGGGCCTCCGCCTCGCGCCGCTCGCGCTCGCGGCGCTTCAGGT
>JALYGZ010000092.1 GCA_030776845.1 Actinomycetota bacterium | reverse complement strand
GCGGCCGCCCCCTGTCCGTGATCGAACGTGTGTTCGACCCAACCGAAAACGATACGGTCCGGCGGCGGCGTGTGTCAACCCGCACCGGCCGGCGCGGGCGAGCGGGACTACCCTGGCCGCCCGGTCGCTCCCAAGGAGACTGTCTCCTCGATGGACCGCCGCGGTTTTCTCAGGTCGGTCGCAGCGCTGGGCACGGCGCGGCTGCTGTCAGCGTGCGGGACCGACACCGCGGTCCCCTCCACGGAGCCGACCCTGTCGGTGTTCCCCGCCAACTACGAGCTGTTGACCGGTCGCCGCCAGCGGGTGGCCTTCGCCCTGCTCGACGCGTCGAACCGTCCCCTGCGCGACGCGCCGGCCGAGCTGTACGTGCGCGACCCGCAGGGAGGCGTGCTGAGCGGGCCGGTCGACACCGACTATCACCGCGAGCCCGGGCTCGAGCGCGGCTTCTACCGGTCGACCGTCACGCTGCGCCGTCCCGGAGTGGTGACGCTGGCCGCGGTCGTCGGAGACGCCTGGGGCGAGGGCGCCGTACGGGTCGTCACTCCGCGCCGCAGCGCGGTCCCGGCCCCGGGGCAGCCGGCGGTGGAGACGGCCACGCCGACGCCGGCGCACCCGGTGGGCATGCGGCGGCTGTGCACGCGGACGCCCCCGTGCGGCATGCACGCGACGAGTCTGGACGACGCCCTGGCCGCCCACCGGCCGGTGGTGCTCACCTTCGCCACTCCCGCCTACTGCACGTCCACGGTGTGCGGGCCCACCGTGGACACCGTCGAGCGGGTCCGCACGTCCACTGCCTGGGGCGACGTCGCGTGGATCCACTGCGAGATCTTCTCCGACGCTGGGCGCCACCCCGCCCGGCCGGTGCGCGCGTGGGGCCTGGAGAGCGAGCCCTGGCTGTTCGCGATCGGCCGCGACGGCATCGTCGCGGACCGTCTCGACGGCCCCGTGCTGGAGGGCGACGTCGCGCGCTCGCGCGGCGGACCCGGGCCTGATCAGCCGGCCTCGTCGCGGCCCCGGTCGACCCTCGCGCCGCTGCCGTCGCCCCGGCGCAGGGCGTGCAGCCCGGTCAGGATGCCCAGGGCCGGGAGGAGCACGGCGACGTAGATCGCGCTCCACAGCGCCATGGCGGCGAAGGTCAGCCCGGTGAGCAGGGCGTCCGCGACGAGCGCCACCAGGCTGAGCACGGCCAGTGTCGTCGCGGTCGAGCCCGCGCGCGCGGCCAGGGCGGCGGCACTGCCCTCGGCTACGTCGGGCCCTCGGTCCGATGCGGCCTCCATGCGGAGGATCCTCGCAAACACACCAGGCTAGGACAAGGGGAATCCTGCCACATGGTCGTCGGCGTGGTCACAGCGCCGGGTCGGCGAGATCCAGGCGGTTCAGCCGCGTCTCCAGGCGCTGCACCTCGGCCGCCACCGCCTCGATGTCCCGGGCGATCTGCGCGTCCAACTGCGGGTAGAGGATCTGGAAGCTCGTCTCGGCCGCGCCGATCTGCCAGCCGGCCTCCGAGCAGAACTCCCCGAGGTCGAACTCCCAGGTGAACAGCAGGTCCCGGCCGTCGTCGTGGACCCATTCGGTCAGGAAGCGGTTTGGGCGCCGGGCGTACTGCACGACGCCGCGCCGGTCGCGCTGGACCGGCTGGAAGCCCAGGGACCGCAGCTGCGGATCGAGTCCGTCGGCGATCGGCTCGGGGCCACGGCTGCGCATGGGCAGCGAGCATACCGCCCCGCCCCGGCCCCCCACCGGTGAGCTTGTCACTCTGGTTACCGCCACGGTAACCCGGGTGACAAGCGCCCGGGTGGGTGGGTCAGGCGCGCAGCAGAGCCGCGTACAGCGTCAGACCGGGCCCGAACGCGAGCGACACGATCGCCGTGCCGGGCTCAGGCCGCCGCCGGCAGACAAGGCGGTCGATGATCAACAGCACCGTCGCCGAGGAGCAGTTGCCGCAGTCGCGCAGCACCGCGCGGGACGGGGCCACGTCGGCGTCAGACAGCCCCAGCTCACGCTGCACGACGTCGATGATGCGGGGCCCGCCGGGGTGGATGGCCCATCCGGCCACGTCGTCGCGGGACACGCCGTTGCCGTCGAGCAGGTCGGCGACCACCTCGCCGACGTGGCGGCGCACCACGTCAGGTACCCGCGGCGACAGGCCCATGCGGAAGCCGCGGTCGGTCACGTCCCAGCTCATCATGGCCGCGTGGGCCTGGTCGGTGCGCGCGACGACGTCGACGACGCGCAGGCTGCCCACGGGGGCGTCGGGGGCCACCGCCACGGCCGCCGCGGCGTCGCCGAACAGGGCGTGGGCGACGATCTGCTCGATGTCGGGCTCGTCGGCCCGCGGCTGCACATGCAGGCTGGGCAGCTCGAGGCACAACAGCAGAGCCGTCTTGCCGCGGGCGGCCGCGGCGTCCGCGGCGACGGCCAGCCCGGGCAGTGCGGCGTAGCAGCCCATGTGGCCGACGTGCAGCCGCTGGACGGTGTCGCGCATGCCCAGGTCGCGCGCGAGGAGGATGTCCAGGCCCGGCGTGGCGTAGCCCGTACACGACACCACCGTGAGCAGCCCCACGTCGGTCGGGGCCAGTCCGGCGTCGTGCAGGCAGGCCGCCAGGGCGCCCTTGCCCAGGGGCACGGCCTCGGCCAGGAAGCGGCGCATGCGCTCCGCGGTGCCCCATCCGCTCACGTCCTCCGCACACGGGTCCACCACACCGTGGCGGTGGCGGACCCCGGCGTTGTCCCACACCCGCCGGGCGACGGGGGACCGCGAGTAGTGCCCGGCGAAGAAGCCGTCCCACAGGCGCCGCTGCTCCCGCCGGGCGGGCATGGCGGATCCGAAGCCGCGGATCGCGGCCGTCACCACGGGCGCACGTCGCTGCCGGTCACCGGGTCCAGGCCGAGGGCGGCGGTGCCGAGCACGTCCGCGCAGACGTCGCTGGACGGCGGCATGATCGCCCCGCTGCGCGCGTCGCGGAAGATGCGCTCCAGGTCGGACCCCCGCCGCAGCGCGCCCAGCCCGCACGCCTCGGTCAGGCTGGCGGC
>JALYGZ010000091.1 GCA_030776845.1 Actinomycetota bacterium | reverse complement strand
AGCCGGGGCCGGGCGCCGCCGCCGCCGAGCGGCCCAGCACGGCCAGCGGCTGGAAGGTCCGGCGCAGGTCCGTCCCGTCGCAGGCGTCGCACCGGGGCGTCAGCCCCACCTGCTTCTCGCCGATGGTGGCTCGCACCTCGGTCGCGGCCCCGCACGCGGTGCAGACGTATCCGTAGGTGGGCACGACGATTATCTCCCTGCTGGGTGATGCGGTCCGCATTGTACGAGCCGGTCCGCGGCCCCGGTTGTCGCAAGGCCGGGCGCGGCGGTAGACGTGGCCCATGACCGCGCCCGCCATCCGCGTCACCGACGAGGACGCCGACCGCCTTGTGAGCGAGGACCCGCTGGCGCTGCTGATCGGCATGCTGCTGGATCAGCAGGTGCCGATGGAGTGGGCGTTCCGCGGCCCGCTGCGGCTGCGTGAGCGGCTCGGTGTGCTCGACGCCACCGGGATCGCGGCGCTGTCCCCCGGCGAGTTGGAGACAGCCTTCCGTCAGCCGCCGGCCCTGCACCGGTTCCCGGCCGCGATGGCCAGGCGGACGCAGGCACTGTGCCGGCACCTCATCGAGCACTACGACGGGCACGCGGCGCGTGTCTGGTCCGACGTGGACGACGCCTGGGCGCTGCTGGGCCGACTGCGCGCCCTGCCCGGCTACGGCGACGAGAAGGCACGGATCTTCCTTGCGGTGCTGGCCAAGCGGCTCGGCGTACGCCCGGCCGGCTGGGAAGAGGCGGCGGGGCGGTTCTCCGACGACGTCCCCCGCTCGGTCGCGGACGTCGACTCGCCCGAGGCCCTCCAGCGGCGCGCCTTCAAGCGCGCCCAGAGGGCCACTGGCAAGGGCAAGGGCGACGCCGTGGCCCCGGATCCTCCCCGGCCTTCCTGAGCGGCTGTCCCGCCTCCCGGATCGATCACAACCGGCTACAACAAGCCTCGCTCGTATGCGATGATGAACATCGCTGTCGGCCGGTCCATGCAGAGCCACGACCGCCGACCGCGCGCGAGGAGAGTGAGGCGATGAGCGCCCCAGCCGCGGTCCTCGAGTCCAGGCCGCAGGCGGTCGAGCGCGACCTGGTGCAGCTGCGCCGATCGCTGGACGAGGCGGTGCCCGGGAAGCGGCTCGACCGCAACCTGCTGATCGCCACCTGGAACATCCGGGCCTTCGGTGACCTCACCGAGCGGTGGCAAGCCGGCCCCGACGACTCGCCGAAGCGTGACCTGCACGCGCTGGCCTGCATCACCGAGATCGTCTCCCGCTTCGACGTCGTCGCGCTGCAGGAGGTACGCGGCAACATCAAGGCGCTGCGGCACATGCTCCGCCATCTGGGACCCCACTGGGGCTTGCTGCTGACGGACGTGACCGCCGGCAGGGCGGGCAACGACGAGCGCATGGCCTTCGTGTTCGACACCCGGCGCGTCAAACCCTCGGGCCTGGCCTGCGAGCTCGTCATCCCTCCCGAATGGCACGGCAAGATCGACACCGGCGCGCTGGCTCGTCAATTCGCCCGTACCCCGTATGCCGCGAGCTTCCTGGCCGGGGACCAGACCTTCATCCTGGTGACCCTGCACGTGGTCTACGGCAAGCAGGCCACGGACCGGGTCGGCGAGCTGCGGTGGATCGCGGAGTGGATGGCCAGCTGGGCCAGGCGGGAGGCGGACTGGGGACACAACCTGATCGCGCTGGGCGACTTCAACATCGACCGCAGCGGCGACCCGAACTATGAGGCCTTCACGGCGACGGGGCTGCAGCCGCCCGGGCAACTCGACCAGGTGCCCCGAACGATCTTCGACCGCGACGGCGGGGGCGCGTTCTACGACCAGATCGCATGGTTCCGCGGCGAAGGCGGCGTGCCGATGTTGTCGCTGGACTACACGGGCAACGCCGGCGGCTTCGACTTCACGCGGGCCCGCCTGGGCCAGCTCGAGGGACTGACCCTCGGCGAGGTGTCGTGGCGGATCTCCGACCACCTGCCGTTGTGGGCGGAGTTCGCCACCAAGCCCCGGTGACGCATCGAGGGGCCTGGTCTCAGGGCCTTGTGGTCACCGGGGTCTCAGGCCGGGCAGGCTCCTGGCGCACAGCACCACCGCGGCCAGCAGGCACGCCGCACTGGCATGGCGCAGCACAAAGGCGGGCCGGATCGTGTTCGGGTGGAGGATCCACCCCACCACGACGAGCCACACCATCGCCAGCGTGAAGCACGCCACGAGGCCGACCCCGACCAGCACGCCCCACGTCCGGCGGGCCCGCACGAGCAGGGCGGCGCCGGCCAGCCCGACGCCGGCCAACAGGACGTCGCGCCACAGGATCCCGACGTTCAGACCGTAACCCGCTGGCAGGCTTGACAGCGGTGCGAGCACCGCGAGGACGGCTCCCGCGGCGGCCACCCGGGCGGCCCGCGCGAGCGCCAGCTGGACCGGTCGCCGCGGCGGGGAGGTCCCCACTGGTTGTTCCGCGGCCTCTGTCTCCTCCCGGGGTACCTCCTGGGCTGCCTCGGGCGACCGGGCTGTGGCAGCGGTCGCCTGGTCGTCCTCCGAGGCGGTCTGCCCCAGCGCCTGTCGGGCGGCGGCGGCCACCGCCGGACTCTCGTCGCCGGCCAGGGTGGTCAGCGCTTCCCGGGCGGCCTCGGCAAGGCCCGGGCGGCGGGAGGACAGAAGTCGCCCGATGCCGACGACGGCCCCCTGGCGCTGCCACTCCAGTTCGCTCTCGGCCGCCTGGCGCAGCTCGAACGGCAAGGGGGCCGGCCGTACCGGCGGGTTGGGATTGGCGGCCACGTACAGCTCGCCCTGCAGGCCGTGGGTCGACATCGTCGGCGTCTGGCTGGGCAGCGCCTCGCGGACCTTGTCGTGAAGGTACTCGTAGAGCTCCTCCACGCCGACCCGACCGTCGCCGTCCCGGTCCGCGCCACCGGTGCGCAGGCCCTGGATGAGGGCGCCCGTGAACACCGACGGGGAGCCCGCGTCCAGGAGCAGGTCGTCGCCTTCGTAGGCGTACTCCATCGCGTCCGACGCCGTGATCACCGCCCGGCCGCGGCCACCGAGGTGCTCGGCGGCAACCACCTCCTCGCCCGACCGTGGCGCCAGTCCTCGCGCGAAGGCGCCGCTGTAGCAGCAGTCCAGCAGCAGCACGATGCGCCGCGACCGGCTCCGGTCCATCCGCTCGTTGACCCATGCCGACGACACGCCGGTGGACGCGAGGCGCCTGAACTTCGTGTTGGCGGCGGCGAAGTATAGCCGCCCGTCCTCGTCCTTGACCCCGTGGCAGGCGAAGTACAGCACCAGCAGGTCCTCGCGGCCGCGGTCGGCGAAGAAGCCCTCGATCGCCTCGTTGACGTCCCAGAACGGCTGGTCGACGATCGTCGTCACGGCGTATCCGCCGATGGCGGGATCGCCCAGCACCTCCGCGAGCCCGTCGGCGTCGTGGCTCGGTGCGCGCAGGGCCTTGAACTTGGGGTCCTCGTAGACCCCGCAGGCCACCAGCAGCGCCGACTTGTCGCCCACCGCTCTCACCGGTCGCTGTGGCGATCGATCCAGTGGGTGATGAGCTTCCGCTGCTCGTCCTTCGAGATGCCGGTGACCTCCAGCACGTCGCCGTCCAGCTCGAGCTTCACGCTGTGGCGGCCCAGGCGCGACAGCCAGGACTGCACGCTCGCCACGACCGAGGACAGCAGGCCTGAGGAGTTGACCAGGCTCACGATCAGGGTGCCTACGGCCATAGTCTCGACCGAGCGGGTGCCCGGTGGGGCCTCACCCGCGGAGGGGGCGTCCACCGCCTCGACATCCAGCTCCAGCAGGAGTTTGCGCAGCTGAGCTGTCGCCTCGGCGACCTCCTCGGGGTCGGCGTTCGGCCCGGCGTCGACTCGGACGTCCAGCTCCGCCACCCGTTGCGCCATGTCCGACCCCAAGGCCAGTCGCCCGTAAGAACGTGATACCACTGATGAAGGCCGTGGTAAATGGGGCACTTGTGGCCTGCTTGGCCTCGGACGCCCGGTGTCCGCACCCTGCATGATGGCGGGGACGCAAGGGGTGGCATGAGCGAGCAGAGGTCGGTGGCCGTGGTCGCGGCCATGTGCGCGAACCTGGGGGTGGCCGCGGCGAAGTTCATCGCCTTCGCGGTCACCGGCTCGGCGGCGATGCTGGCCGAGGGGCTGCATTCGGTCGCGGACACGTCCAACCAGGCGTTGTTGATGCTGGGCCAGGAGCGCTCGCGCAAGGCGCCCACGCAGATGCACCCGTTCGGCTACGGCCCGGAGCGCTACTTCTGGGCGTTCCTGGTGGCCGTCCTGCTGTTCACGGGCGGCTCGATGTTCTCGCTGTACGAGGGCTACCAGAAGGTCGTCGCCCCCCACACCCTGGGCAACCTGCGGTGGGCCTTCGGCGTCCTGGTCGTGGCCATGGTCTTCGAGGGCTTCTCGCTGCGAACCGCGGTGAGGGAGGCCAACGCCGAGCGCACCGGCTCGTGGTGGCGCTACATCCGCGGGACCCGCACGCCGGAGACCGCGGTCGTGCTGCTGGAGGACACCGCGGCCGAGACCGGCCTGCTCGTCGCCCTCGTCGGTCTGGGGCTGGCGGTCGTCACCGGCAACCCGGTCTTCGACGCGTTCGCCTCGATCGGCATCGGGCTGGTGCTCGGGGTGGTCGCGGTGATCCTGGCCGTGGAGATGAAGAGCCTGCTGATCGGCGAGTCCGCCAGGCAGGAGGACCTGGACGTCATCCGCGAGGTGGCCAGCAGCCATTCCCGCTTCGAGGAGCTGCTCGACCTGCGGACGATGCACCTGGGGCCCAACGACCTGCTCGTGGCGATGAAGGTCGAGCTCGACGATGCGCTGCACTCCGACGAGGTGGCCTACGCCATCGACGAGATCAAGGCGCGCATCCAGGACCGGATCCCGGCCGCCAGGGCCGTGTACATCGAGGCCGAGGAGCGCGCCCAGGGCGAGCCGGTCGCCGACACCGAGGAGAGCCGCCGGGCCCCGTTCGGGTCCGACGAGTGACGCAGGCGGCGTCGCCGGCCGCGCGCCGGGCCCTGGCCCGCCTTCGCCGCAGGCCCGTCAACTTCCACGTCGACGCCGAACCGTCGGAGTCGGGCCGCGGGTGGGCGGTCGACCACTACCGCCAGGCTCTTCCCAGTGAGCCGCCCGGCCCGCCGACGCCGGGGGGCCCGTGGGAGGTCGCCACGGAGCTCATCCGCGACTACGAGTTCGCCGACCCGCGGATCGTGCGGGCCGCCTGGGACCCCGACGCGCCACTGCTGCACCGCGACATGCTGCTGGAAGGCCGGTTCTTCGGGCTGCGGTTCCTCATCGGCGTGCGCGTGACCGACGTGGTCGACGAGCAGCGCGAGATCGACGGCCGGCCCGTGCGGGTCTGGGGATGGGGCTACCGCACGCTGCGGGGCCACCTGGAGGCCGGCGAGATGCGGTACGAGGCGTGGAAGTGGCTGGACACGGGCGACGTCGAGTTCCGCATGCGGCGCTTCGTGAGGACCAGTCCCGTCGGCAGCCCTCTCGCCCGGCTCGGCTGGCGCGTGTTCGGGCGGTGGATGCAGATCAGGTTCGCCCGGCGGGCATGTCGTCGCATGGTCCGCCTCGTCTCGCAGCACCGGCCGCCGGTGACACCGGCGTCCGGTACGCCCGCCACGCGCTCCTTCCCGTTCCGCTTCGAGCCCGCCTATCGCGTCGCCGCGGCGCCGTTCGGCGTCACCCCCGCCACCGCGCGGGTGCAGGTCGGCGACCGGCGGCTGCGGGCCCGCTTCGGGCCCTGGCGGCTGGACACCGACATCGCCAACGTCAGGGCCTGGAGGCGGACCGGGCCCTTCTCGGTGTGGAAGACGATCGGGCCGGCTCACCTGTCGGTGGCCGACCATGGCCTGACCTTCGCGACCAACCGGGCCCGCGGCCTGTGCGTGCTGTTCCACCGGCCCGTGGCCGGCATCGACCCACTGGGGCGGGTGCGGCATCCGGGGCTGACCGTGACCGTCGCGGACGTGGCCGGCCTGGCCGCGGCGCTGGACGCCGAGCGGGAGGCCGGCACCGGCCGGTAGCCGGGGGTCAGCCCGCCGCGCGGTCGTCGAAGCGGCGGGTGTGGATGTGGACGCCGCCGCGGACGCGCCCGCCGGACAGCATGCCGACGCGCCGGCAGTAGTGGGTCCACATGTGCAGCTGCGTCTTCTTGGCGATGCGGGCCGGGTCCGTACAGGCAGGCCGACAGCCGGTCCCCCTCCTCGCCCAGGACCCGATCTCGAAGCATATCGCGGAGCCCTCGACGCGGGCGCGGAACTCGATCTGACCGGCCTCGATCGACCAGGAGGAGCGCGACCCCAGCGCGCTCGACCCCAGCACCCCGAAGACCAAAGCCTCGCCCACGCGTCGCCTCCGGTCGCGGTCCATTGGGGTTGACCGGGTCACGCCATCCGCCCGCGCCGGTTGCCCGCCCTGCCGGGACGCGGGGGCCGGGAATGGTGGCCCCGTCGGAGGCGTTGGGGGACCCATTGGGAGGTCGACGTGACCGACACCGCCACCGCACCGGCGCACCTCACCCCGGACAGCTACCACGTCATCGGACCGGACGACTTCGGCGTGCCGGGCCTGTGGGCGCGGGAGTCCGTCGGGCCGTGGGGACCGGTCGAGGCGTTCGGGCCGCTCGTCACGGTGCACGACAGCCGGTTCGATCCCCGCAGGGGGATCGGCCACCACCCGCACCGGGGGATGGAGCGGCTGTTCTACATCCTGGAGGGCGCGGTCGACCACGACGATGCGCTCAACCACATCACCGGGCACATGGGCACCGGCGACCTCGGCATCCTGACCGAGGGAAGGCGCGGCATGGTCCACTCCGAGTGGAACAACGGCGACGAGCCGGCGCGCGCGTACATCCTGGTCTACCCGACCGACCCGACGCCGGCCACCGCGTCGTTCGACGCCGTCCGCGACGCCGAGGCGGCGCGCGTGTCCCCGGCCCCGGGGGTCATCACCAAGCAGGTCGTCGAGCGCGGCGGCAACCGGCTGCGAGGTGACGTTCGGGAGCTCACCGACAGCTCACTGGAGGGGGAGGCCGCGCTCGAGGTGCGGTTGCGATCCGACGAGGCCGGCCTGGTCTTCGTCGTCGACGGCCGTGTCGATGTCCATGCGGAGGACTGGGCCGGGAGCGGACCCGCGCGGATGGGTGGTGAGCACACCGCCCTCGTGCCCCCCGTGCCGCGCCCCCGTGAGCTGCGGCTCGTGGCCCGTGAGCCCAGCCGCGTCCTGCACGCGGTCACGGGTCCGGGGTTCGGCGTCCGCCGCCGTGGAGCGTCGTAACCGGAACCAAGGAAGTCGCCGGTTGGTGTCAGCCCTCCTGGGAGGGGGTGTCCCAGTCGGTCACGTTCCGGCCGGCCTCGCGGGCGAGTATGTCCAGCGCTGCCACCGCTCCGGCGCCGGCGGAGATGATCGCCTGGCTCCGGTTGGGCCGGGCGACGCGGCCGACCGCGTAGACTCCCTCGACGTCGGTGCCGTAGGCGTCGTCGACGACGACCGCCCCCTCGCGTCGCTCGGCGCCGACCTGCTCGGCCAGCCGCTGGGCGGCCTTGCCGCCGGCGATCACGAGGTAGTCGCCGCGATCCTCGCCACCGTCGGCGTGGACGACGAAGGCGTCACCCTCGCGGACGACCTGGTCGACCTGCTCCTCCCGGATGGCCGCCCCCTGCTCGGCGACCTGGCCGCGGGCGACCGTCTGGAACTCGGTGCCGTCGATCTGGGGGATGCCCAGGTGGTTGTGCAGCTCGGCGTAGTGCATGGCCGTGTCGTCCCGGCCGTAGACGACGACCTCCTGGCCGTTCTTGGCCAGGAACAGGGCCGCGCTGAGGCCGGCCGGCCCGTCCCCGACGACGATCACTCGCGCCACGCCATCCCTCGCTTGCCCAGTCCGCCGACCGAGTATGACACTCCGGCGCACAGGGTGAGCTCGGGAGTCGCCCCAGCGTGTGGCTGACGGGGCGGCGGAGCAGGGTGTGAGGCGAGCCCGATGCGCCCGGGAGGTGACGATCATGACCGTGTACACACTCGGGATCTGGACCATCCAGGAGGGACGCGAGGCCGAGTTCGTGGGCGCCTGGGAGAACATGGCCCGGATGACCAAGCAGCATTTCCCTGCCGCGGCCGGCACGCTGCTTCGTGACCAAGAGCGGGCGACCCGCTTCATCAGCTTCGGTCCCTGGGAGTCGCTGGAGCAGGTTGAGGAGTGGAGGGAGTCGGCCGCGTTCCGAAACGGCGTTGCTCGGATCCGCGAGGTGCTCGACGGGTTCGAGCCGAGCACCCTGGATCTCGTGGCGAGGGTGGAGTGAGTGGCCCGGAGGCGCTGTGCGGCGCCCTCACGCCCCCGGTGGACGGTACTGCCGGTAGACGTCCCGTGCCCGCTGCATAACCGCGACGATGTCGCTGGCGGGGAACAGTTCGTGGACCTCCAGGTGCACGAAGGCGCCGGTGCTCTGGACCGCGAAGCGCAGGGCTGCGGCGGTCGAGTGATCCGGCAGCTGGACCACCACGCACCCGTCGTAGGGGCCGGTCATTCCGTAGTAGCCCTCCAGACGGCCGCCCAACGACGTCAGCACGGCCTGCAGCTCCGCCTCCCGGTCGGTCGGCAGCTCCATCATCCGGGCGATCGCCTCGTCGGTGAGGGTGAACAGGATCAGGTACTTGGGCATGGCGGGACACCTAGCACGTAGCGGGTCGTCGGCGGGTCATCGCGGCCGGCCGCCGCGTCTGGAGAGCCAGTACGCCAATCCCCCGACCGCCAGCCATCCCGCGCCGAGTACCCAGGCCTGCAGGTCGATGAAGACGCTGAGCCCGAGGTTCAAGGCGATCCCCAGGACCGGGGTGACGGGATACAGGGGCACCTTGAAGGGGCGCCGCAGGTCCGGCTGGTCGCGCCGAAGCTTCATGACGCTGACGTTGACGAAGACGAACGACAGCAGGAAGAAGAGGCTCGCCAGGTTGCCGACCCGCTCGATGGGGACGAAGACGACGGCGACCAGCATCACCGCGGCGCTGGCGAGCACCGCCCACACCGGCGTGCCCAGGCCCAGGTGAACGCGTCCCAGTCTCCGGGGCATCTGCGACTCGCGTCCCATGGCGAACACGACGCGGCTGGACGCGAGCACGACGGCGTTGAGCGCGCTGATCGTCGAGAAAACGGCGCCGAAGGCGACGATCGCTTTCCCCGAGCCGATCGCCGGCAGCCGGGGCATGAACGATCCGGCCGCTTTGGCGATCGCCGTCTCGCCCGCCGCCCCCAGGCTCTGGGCGCCGACCGTGCCGAGGGCGACGAAGACCACCAGCAGGTACACGGCGACCGTGGCGGCAAGGCTGATGAAGATCGCCCTGGGGATGTTGCGCTCGGGCTCCTCGATCTCCTCGCTGACGGTCGTGATCAGGTCGTAGCCCTCGAAGGCGATGAAGGTCAGTCCCATCGCCGGCAGCACGGCCAGCGCCCCGGCGGGGAAGGTGGGGGTGAAGTTGTCGGCGTTGACTGCCAGGACGCCGAAGGCGGCGAACGTGAGCAGGACCGCGACCTTGACCATCGTCACGAAGGTCTCGGCGTTTCCGGTCGCGTTCGTGCTGCTGACGTTCAGCCCGACGAAGGCCAGGACGACCAGCAGCGCCAGACCGGGTCGGGCGAACGGAATCGACAGCCCCAGCGCCGTCACGGCCGAGGGGATGTGCACCCCGTACAGGCCGAGCAGCTCCTCGAAGTTGGAGGCGAAGCCCAGCGCGTACAGCGCCCCCGCGATCATGTAGGCGAACCAGAGCATCCACCCCATGAGAAAGGACGCCGTGCCCGGCAGGACCTCCTTGACGAACGCGTAGCCGCCGCCGCTCTGGGGCATCGAGCTGGCCAGCTCCGCGTAGGACAGTGCGGTGAATGTGGTGACAACCCCGTTGAGCCCGAACACCAGGATGGCCGCCGGGCCGGCGATGTTGGCTGCCAGCCCCGTCAGCACGAAGATCCCCGCGCCGATCATGGCGCCGACGCCGATCATGACGGCGTCGAGAAGCCCGAGGCTGCGCTCGGGCTCCTGGGTGTCGCCGCCGCCGCTCATGCCGTCGCAACCGCCATGGGAGCCGCTCCTCTCGTGGGCCCGCTCGGGCGAGTCCCAGCTATCTCCAGCCGACGGGTTTGCAACCGGCCCACCTGGTCGGCTCCCGCGCCGGTCGGCGGCGTCTACAGTGCCCGCGGACCATTCATGAAGGGCGCGAGGACGACTTCGTGCGCAGCTGGAGGGACATGGCCGTGACAAGCGGGACTTTCCGCAGGTCACTGACCAGCGCTTTCGAACCGAATCGGCATAGTTATCCGCTGTGGGTGAGCAGATAACTGATGAACGTCTTCGTTCACGCGAGGGAGGCGTCCTCGCTGCGCTATGTCTATCGGCCACGGACAGCAACGCTCGCTGGGAACACGCGGAAGCTGGTACGGGGAAGCCGCGATGCACCGCTGCGCTGCCGGAAGCCCTACCGACCCGGCCCGGCAGCGGGAGGGTCAGCACTCGGATTGGCCACGCTGTACTGGCCCCTCGGAGAAGCGACGACCGTGCCACAGGAGTGTGTGGCCGCCAGCGAGGTCGGCTGGCGCCCGCAGCTACGTGCGCAACAGCCGGTTGAAGAAGCTGCGGTAGCGCTGCAGGGCCTTCCGCAGCTCTTCGGTCGACACGTCGTCGCCCCGGTCCCACTGGTCTTCGAGCCGAGAACGCTCCCGGGCGAACGTGTCCGCGAGTTGCTGTACCACCTCGGCGACCAGCTCGTCGGCCTGGGTGACCGCGCGGCGGGGCTCGTCGACGAAGCCGGTCTGGATCGCCTCCCAGCGTTCCCGGAAGGATTCGAGGTCGCTCAGGGCCACGAGCGGCTCCTCGCGCAGTTCGGCGTTGGTGCCGCCTTCGCCGGAGTGGCTCTCGGCCACCGGTCGCTCGGCGGCACCCTCTCGTGAGGTCGCCATATCACCGGTGCTCGACCGGTCGTCATCACCTGCGAGCATCACTCGGCCTCCTTGTGCGACCTGTCGTGGGCGTCGTTGGATCCCTGGCCGTCGCGGAGGAGCCGGTCGAATAAGGAGCGGTAGTGCACGAGAGCCCGGCGCAGATCCTCCGTGCTCGCCTCACCGCGCTCGTGAGCCACCGCCACATGGTTGGCCGCCCTGTAATCCTCGACCACACCGGGGTGGTCGACGGAGAGATCCTCGGCGCGCCGGGCGAAATCGTCGACTGGGTAGCCGCGGTCGCGCATCACCCGGGTCACTAGTTCGTCGGCCTCACCGATGGCGTCGCCGGGCGAGTCGAGGAAACGCCTCTGCGTCTCGCGCCATGCGTCGGCGTAACGCCGGCGCTGTGGGGTCTCCAGCGGACGGATGTCGAACTGGGCCCGGCGCTCCTCACGGCGCTCGAGGTCCTCCTCGGCGCTCACCCGATCACCGGTCGCGTCCACCGCTCGGTCGTACTCCGGGCCGAAGCGGTTCTTCAGCTCCCTGCTCCGCTTCTTCTCGCGTAACCGAGGAACGAGCAGCAACACCACGACAACGACCAGCACCACCACCACCGCGATGAGAATCAGCACCGCCGTGTCCATGGGCGTCCCTTCCTCGACCTGTCGATCCCCCCTCTTACCCCGGCTCGGATGCGTTATCCCGCTTACCTCCTGTAC
>JALYGZ010000090.1 GCA_030776845.1 Actinomycetota bacterium | reverse complement strand
GTGGTCCGACGTGCGCAGCACCGCGCGGGCGACGTGGGGCACGGCCACGCCGACGAACGCGACCGGTCCGCAGAAGGCCGTGGTGACCCCCGCCAGCAGCGACGCCCCACAGATGACCAGGACCCGGGTGCCCCCCACCCGCAGCCCCATGCTGGCCGCGTAGCGGTCCCCCAGCAGCAGCGCGTTGAGCTGCTTGGTCATGGCCCCGGCCAGCGCCAGGCCGACCGCGACGCACGGGACCAGGACCGTCAGCTCCGACCACGTCGTCGACGCGAAGCTGCCGAAGCCCCACGCGATGTAGGCCCGCACCCGTTCCACGCCCCCCACACCGCTGTGGATCAGCACGCTCACCACCGCGGCGGTGACGTAGCCGGCCATCAGGCCGATGATGAGCACCGTCGCCGGGCTGGCGACGCGACGGGAGACGGCCAGCACAGCGGCGGTCGTCACGCCGGCGCCGACGGCCGCCGCGCCCGCGACCCCGAGGCTGGCCGCCAGCCCGAGGCCGCCGACGAGGGTGCTGCCGGTCCCGCCGGCGATGAGGACGACCAGCGCGACGCCCAGGCTGGCGCCCGAGCTGACGCCGAGGATGAACGGGTCGGCCAGCGGGTTGCGAAACAGGGTCTGCATCTGCAGGCCCCCCACCCCCAGCGCCGCCCCGGCCAGCAGCGCCGTCAGGGCGCGAGGCAGGCGGACCTCGGTCACGATCGTGGACCACACCGGGTCGCTGGGTTCGTCGCCGGCCAGGACCGACACCACCTCCGGCAGCGGGATCGTCACCGACCCCGCAGCGACCGTCGCCACGAACAGGGCGGCGACGGCGACGGCCAGGGCGACCAGCACCACGTCAGCTCGACGGTCCGCCGCCGACCCGCCCGAAGAAGACGAGCTCATGGTCGGAACTCTCCGGGTGCAGGATCTCCACGAGGTCGGCCAGGAACAGGTCGGCGCGCGTGTAGGCGGTCTCGTACACGGCGTTGCCCCCGCCGGGCGTCGTCCGCTTGTCCGACGCCCACACCTGGCGGTCCTGGAAGGCCTCGAACTCCGCGAAGCGCTCGTCCTGGGCCAGCAGGTCGTCCAGCGAGCCGTGGACCGAGCCGGCCTGCAGCCACACGTCGGCGTCGGCGGCTTCGGCCAGCACGGTCTCCACGTCCAGCTCCAGGGAGCCGGTGGAGGTGTCGTCGCCGAAGACGTACTCGCCGCCGGCGTCGTAGACCGCCGCCGACAGGTAGCTGTCGCCCCCGGGCATGTACCAGGTCCCCTGGTAGGGCAGGTTGAACAGGACCGACGGCCGCTCGTCGGCCTCGGCGGCCGTGGCGGCGACCCGGCGGTAGTCGTCCTCGATACGGCTGAACGCCTCAGCCGCCTCCCGCTCGGCGTTGAGGAACAGCGCGGTGTACTTGAGCCACTCGGCGCGGCCGAGCAGCGTGGTCTCGTCGAAGTCGGCGTTGACGGCCGTGGGCACGCCGCCATCGACCAGGCGTTTCACGTCCTGCATGACGGTCTCGCCGAACGCGTCGAGCACCAGCAGGTCCGGCTCCAGTGCGAACAGCGACTCGAGGTCCGGCTCGCTGCCGCTGCCGGCCGACTCGACGTCCCCGGCGGCCACGGCCCTGCGCACCGCCGGCGTGGACACGAACTCGGGGCTGGCGACCGCGGCCAGGTCGTCGACGCGGTCAAGCAGCGCGAAGTGGGGCAGGTTCGTGGTGGTCAGGCTGACCACCTCGGTGGCCGGCACCTCGATCACCTGGGCCTCGGCCAGCTCCCCACCCGGGTCCGGCTCCGGCGTGCCGCACTGGGACAGCACGTAGCGCAACGGCTCGGCGTCGGGGTCGTCGGGGCGGTCGACCTCGACCACCTTGTAGTGGCCCTCGTAGCGCACCGACACGCCGTCGGCGTACTCGAACTCGACCTTGTCGGGGAAGTAGTCGACGCCCGGTTCGTAGTCGTCGACGCACCGGTCGACGAGGTTGTCCCCCGAGTCGCCGCCGGCCTCGCGGGCCTCGTCGGTCGCGGTGGCGCAGGCGGCCAGGAGGAGCAACAGTGCGGACAGGATGACGGGCAGCGCGGGCGTGCGCGCGAGGAGGGGAGCCACGGAACCTTCCTTGCCTCGAGGAGTCGGGACAGCGCCGCAGCCGGTCTCCTGGCTCCCGGATCATCGCGTGCGCCGCCTTCCCAGGCCCGGAGGCCCAGTGGCATGTCGGCACAGACTCCCCGGTCACAGTGGCGAGGACCGCGCCGGACTCTCACCGGCTTCCCGTGCACTGCGGCCGCGCCCGACCATAGTCGATACGCCGCGCGGTCGCCTCCCGCCCCCGGAGTGTGTCGACTGGCTGTCGCCTTCCGTGAGTGAGTCGACACACTTCGGGCTGGTGAGCGCGTCTCCCGGCGTGGCTAGGAGGCGAGCACCAGGATGCGCCCGCACTGCTCGCAGCGCGCCAGCCCGCGCGTGGCGCGCTCACGGACCTCCTCCAGCTCGATCGCGGTCAGCTCGAGGCGGCAGCCCTGGCACGTGCGCCCCTCCAGCCGGGCGACGGCCACTCCCTCCTTGCGCGCGCGCAGCCCGTCGTAGTAGGCGAGGACGTCGGGTCGGACGTCGGCCGCGACCGCCGCGCGCTCGGCCTCCCGGCGCTCCAGTTCCGCGTCGATATCGGTGGCGGCCTCGTCGCGGTCGGCGGCCAGCCGCTTGATCTCGTCGGACAGCTCGGCGTGCCGCTCGCGCAGAGCCCCCACGGCCGACTCCAGCTCCTCGGTCTCCTCCATGACCTCCAGCAGCCGGTCCTCGAGGGTGGACTTGCGGGCGCGCAGGGTGCCCAGCTCGCCGCGCAGCGCCGTCAGCTCCTTCTCCGAGGTGATGCGCCCCGAGTACATCCGGCCCTCCTCGGACTTGCGCCGGGCGTCGATCGCCGACAGCTCGCGCTCGAGCGCACGCTGCTCCCCCGACAGCGCGTCCAGGCGCTCGCGGCTCGTGGCGTACTCGGCGGTGACGAGCGACAGGGTGTGGGTGCGCTCGTCGATCGCCCGCTGCTCGGGCAGGTGGCGGCGACGGTGCTGCAGCTGGCGGATGCCGAGGTCGACCTGCTGCAACTCGTACAGGCCCTGTTGCTCGTGCTGAGTCGCCTCGATCACGTCGGCACGTCCTTTGAGCCGCCCTCGTCCCGCGCCCCCGGCCGCCGCCGCGGATCCCATGCCACCCACGGGTCGGTGCGCACGGCCGACGCTAGCAGCCGGGCCCGCAGGCCGCGCC
>JALYGZ010000089.1 GCA_030776845.1 Actinomycetota bacterium | reverse complement strand
TTCTTCGCCAGCCTGCCCCGCAAGGTCGTGGCGGCCGCGGTGATCTGCCGGGTGTCCTCCGGTGAGATTCTCACCGTCTACGACAGCTTCAGACAACACTGGACGATCCCCGGCGGCGTGGTGGACGCCGACGAGTCGCCGCAGGACGGCGCCCGCCGGGAGACCTGGGAGGAGGCGGGCCTGGAGGTCGAGATCCGCGATCTGCTGGGCGTCTTCGCCGCGCATGGGCCCGACCGGGTCATCTTCGTCTTCGACGCGACGCCGACGGGCTCGACGTCGGGTCGAGGGTTGCCGGCCCTGCGCCCCGTCCACGCCCACGAGGTCGCCGACGTGGCCTGGGTGCCCGTGGACGAGGCGCTCACGCGGGTCGCGCCGCACGTGGCCGGCCAGGTCCGCCGTTGCCTGCGTGCCCCCGGCCGGGTCTGGGCGGAGTGAGCCGGCTTCAGGCGCCGTGGCAGCGCTTGTACTTCAGGCCCGACCCGCAGGGGCAGGGGTCGTTGCGCCCCACCTTGTCGCCGCGGACCATCGGGGTGTTCGCCTCGGCGGCCGCCCCCTCCGTGTCGGTCGTCCCGGGGCTGGAGCTCGCCGCCGTCGCCGCGTACGTCGACGCCCCCGCCGACGTGGTCGACGAGGTGTAGGACAGTCGCGCGGGGCTGGGCTGGGCGGGCGGCTCCTCCTCCAGCTCGTCCTCGACCCGCTCCACGGGCAGGTTGAAGAAGTAGCCGACGGCCTCCTCCTTGAGACGCGCCATCATCGCGGCGAACGCGTCGTATGCCTCCCGCTGGTACTCGACGAGCGGGTCGCGCTGGCCGACGGCGCGCAGGCCGATGCCCTCGCGGAGGTGGTCCAGCTCGTACAGGTGCTCGCGCCAGACGCGGTCGACGACCGACAGGATCACCCGCCGCTCGACCTGCCGCATGAGCTCCGGGCCCAGCTCCTGCTCGCGGCGCTCGTAGGCGCCCATGGCGTCGTCCAGGACCATCTCGGCCAGGGACGCCGCGGTGGCCTCCTCCAGGTCCACGGACGCGGGGTCGACGCCGACCGGGTACAGCTGCTCGAGCTCGGCCCACAGCTCGTCGAGGTCCCACTCCTCGGGGTACACGCCCTCGGGCGCGTGGCGGGCGCACAGCTGTCGGACGGTGTCCTCGATGAAGTCCTCGGCGTACTGGCCGACCTTCTCGTCGGGGCCCGACAGCACGACCGACCGCTGCCCGTAGATGATCTCGCGCTGCTTGTTCATCACGTCGTCGTACTTCAGCACGTTCTTGCGGATCTCGAAGTTGCGCGCCTCGACCTGGGTCTGCGCCCGCGCCACGGCGCGTGAGACCATCCGGTGCTCGATCGGCAGGTCCTCGGGCAGCCGCAGGCGGTTCATGATCGACTCGACCGCGCTGGCGTTGAACAGCCGCATGAGGTCGTCTTCGAGCGACAGGTAGAAGCGCGACTCCCCGGGATCCCCCTGCCGCCCGGAGCGGCCGCGCAGCTGGTTGTCGATGCGCCGTGACTCGTGCCGCTCGGTGCCCAGAACGTACAGCCCGCCCAGCTCGCGCACCTTGTCCCCCTCGGCGCGGCAGGCGGCGGCGTGGCGCTCCAGTGCGGCCGCGTACGCCTGCTCGCGAGTGCCGGGGTCGTCGGCCTGGTCGGGGTCCAGTTGCCGGCGGACCTCGTCGGACGCCATCGCCTCGGGGTTGCCGCCGAGCATGATGTCGACACCCCGCCCGGCCATGTTGGTCGCCACCGTCACGGCGCCGATCCGTCCCGCCTGGGCGATGATCTGCGCCTCCTTGAAGTGGTTCTTGGCGTTGAGGACCTCGTGGTCCACGCCGCGGCGGCGCAGTCGGGTGGACAGCCGCTCGCTCTTCTCGATCGACACCGTGCCCACGAGCACCGGCTGGCCCCGCTCGACCCGGTCGGCGATGTCGTCCACGACCGCGTCGAGCTTGGCCTTCTCGGTCTTGTAGATCTGGTCGCCCTGGTCGATCCGCACGAGCGGCATGTTCGTGGGCACCTCCACGACCCCAATGTCGTAGATGTGGGCGAACTCGCTCTCCTCGGTCTTGGCGGTGCCGGTCATGCCCGACAGCTTCTCGTACAGGCGGAAGTAGTTCTGCAGGGTGATCGGGGCCAGCGTCTGGTTCTCCTCCTTGATCTGGACGTTCTCCTTGGCCTCGATCGCCTGGTGCAGACCCTCGGAGTACCGCCGGCCGACCAGAACCCGGCCGGTGAACTCGTCGACGATATTCACCTCGCCGTCGCGGACCATGTACTCCACGTCGCGCCGGTACAGCTCCTTGGCCCGCAGCGCGTTGTGCAGGTGGTGGATGAGCGGGGTGTTCACGCTCTCGTAGAGGTTGTCGACGCCGAGCAGCTCCTCGACCCGGGTGACCCCCTCCTCGGTGACCGCCACGGTGTGCTTGGCCTCGTCAACCTCGTAGTGGGTGTCGCGCTGCAGGCGCGGCGCCACCCGGCGCGCGAAGACCGTGTACCACTCCGTGGCCTGGTCGGCGGGCCCGGAGATGATCAACGGCGTGCGGGCCTCGTCGATGAGGATCGAGTCGACCTCGTCCACGATGGCGTAGTGGTGCCCGCGCTGGGCCTTCTCCTCGGCCGCCAGCGCCATGTGGTCCCGCAGGAAGTCGAAGCCGAACTCATTGTTGGTGCCGTAGGTGACGTCGGCCCCGTAGGCCGCCACCTTCTCCTCGGTGCTCTGCTGCGCCTGGACGTGGCCGACCGACAGCCCCACCAGATCGTAGATCCGGCCCATCCACTCCGCGTCGCGCGCGGCCAGGTACGGGTTGACGGTGACGACGTGGACGCCCCTGCCGCCCAGGGTGTTCAGGTACACCGGCATGGTCGACGCCAGCGTCTTGCCCTCGCCGGTCTTCATCTCGGCGATGGCGCCCTGATGCAGGGCGACGGCGCCGAGCACCTGCACGTCGAAGGGGCGCTCGCCCAGCCTGCGGCGGGCGGCCTCCCGGACGGTGGCGAAGGCCTCCGGCAGCAGGTCGCCCAGGGCCTCGCCGTCGCCCACGCGGCGGCGGAACACGTCGGTGCGCGCGCGCAGCTCGGCGTCGGTGAGGGCCTCGGCGTCGGGCTCCAGCTCGTTGACCCGGGCCACGACCGACCACAGGTCCCTGAGGCGCTTGCCCTCCCCCAGACGCAACAGCTTCTGAAATACCACGGTGTGCCTGACGCTCGACGGCGCACGTCGACGGACCAGTCTAGGACCGCCGCCCCGAGCCGGTCCGCGGGGCTGTGTGGGACTAGGTGATCTCCAGCAGCTTCTCGCGGACCGCGTAGACCACGGCCTCCATGCGCGAGTGCAGGTGCAGCTTCTCCAGGATGTTGCGGACGTGGTTCTTGACGGTGTTCTCCGAGATGAACAGCTCACGGGCGATGTCCCGGTTGTTCATGCCCCGGGCGATCAGCGTCAGCACCTCCATCTCGCGTTTCGTCAGCCGGGGGGACCGCGCGTGCTCGGGCCGCTCGTCCCTGCGGGCCATCGCCGAGAACCGGCTCAGCAGCTTCGTGGCCATCAACGGCGAGATGAGCGCCTGGCCCGAGTGCACGCTGCGGATGGCCCCGGCCACCTCGTCGATCGAGATGCCTTTCAGCAGGTAGCCGCTGGCGCCGGCCTTCACCGACTCGAACAGGTCCTCGCCGTCGTCGCTGATGGTCAGCATGAGCACCTTGACGTCGGGCAGGGCGTCGGTGATGACCCGCGTCGCGCGGATGCCCCCGTCGCCGGGCATGCGCACGTCCATGAGCACGATGTCCGGCTCGCGGGCGACCGCCAGCGTCGACGCCTCCTCCCCGCTGCCCGCCTCGGCGATGACGTCGATGTCGTCCTCGGTCTCCAGCACCATCTCCAGTCCCCGGCGGAAGACGGCGTGGTCGTCGGCCACGATGACCCGGATCGGGTCCGGCGCTTCCCGGTCCTGCAAGGCCATGGGCCACTCCGCGTGAGACAAGGGTGGGGAGTTTATCCCTTTCTATACGGATTGTGCGAGGGGCGGATTACTCGGCGAGCTCGATGAGGCCCAGGTCCCCGTCGCGACGGCGGTAGACGACGTTGCACGCGCCGTCGGCGGCGTTGGTGAAGACGTAGAAGTCGTGGTCGAGCGCCTCCAGGCGCAGCGCCGCGTCCTCCGGGACCATCGCCTGCGGCTCGAAGCGCTTGCGGCGGACGATGCGCGGGGCGGACGGGTCCGGCCCCGCCTGCCCGGCCCGGTCCGATGG
>JALYGZ010000088.1 GCA_030776845.1 Actinomycetota bacterium | reverse complement strand
GCGTCCAGCAGCCGGCGCGCGGCCGCCACGCCGTCCCCGCCGTTGTTGCCCTTGCCGCACAGCACCGCCACGCGCAGCCCGTAGCGCCGATCCCCCACCGCCAGCACGCCGCGCGCCAGGTGGCCCGCCGCGGCCTCCATCAGCGTCGACGAGGCCACGCCCCGGTCGAAGGCCCGCCGGTCCATCCGCTGCACCTGCTCGGGCGTGAACAGCCCGGTCACGCGCGGGCCACCCCCTCGCCTCCACCCGAGGCCACGGCGTTGGCGATGGCCAGCGCCCGGCTGGTCGTGATCGACACCTCGACGCGGGCCACGCCCAGACGGTCGGCGGCGTGCGCGGCCCCCGCGTGCAGCCGGACGTAGGGCTTGCCGGCCGCGTCGTTGAGCACCTCGATATCGCGGAAGCCGAACCCGCGCACGCCCGTGCCCAGGGCCTTGGCGACCGCCTCCTTCGCCGCGAAGCGCCCCGCCAGGTTCCCGGGGCGCAGGTGCCCCCGCGGGCTGGCCGACAACGTCCGTTCGCCGGGGGTGAACAGCCGCTCGGCCAGGCCCTGGGTCCGCCCCAGCGCCGACCGCATCCGATCGATCTCCACCGCGTCCACCCCGACGCCGAGCAGTGCGGTCATTCGACGGTGACCGTCTTGGCCAGGTTCCGGGGCTGGTCGACGTCGCGTCCCAGCCGGACGGCCATGTGGTAGCCCAGCAGCTGCAACGGCACGACGGTCAGCAGCGGGTACAGCAGCTCGTGGACCTCCGGCACGTACACGACGTGGTCGGCGTGGGCGTCGATCGCGGTGTCGCCCTCGGTGGCGACCGCCAGCACGACCGCCCCGCGCGCCTTGACCTCCTGAATGTTCGCCAGGAGCTTGCCGTGCACGTGCCCGCGGGTGGCCAGGGCGACGACCGGGCCGCCGGCGTCGATCAGCGCGATGGGGCCGTGCTTCATCTCCCCGGCCGGGAAGCCCTCGGCGTGGACGTAGCTGATCTCCTTGAGCTTGAGCGCGCCCTCCAGCGCGATGGGCAGGCCCACGTGCCGGCCGATGAACATCACGTAGCCGGCGTCGGCGAAGGAGCCGGCGGTGAGCTCGGCCAGCTCGCCCTCCTGTTTGAGCACCTGCTCCAGCAGCGCCGGCAGCCCCTCCATGCGGGCCAGGTGGTCGCGGCACTCGTCGGGGAACAGCGCGCGGCGCGCCTGGGCCAGGTACAGGGCCAGGATGTCCAGCGCGACGATCTGGGTGGTGAACGCCTTCGTCGACGCGACGGCGATCTCCGGGCCGGCGCGGGTGTACACGACCGCGTCGGCCTCCCGGGCCAGCGAGCTGCCGACGACGTTGGTGATGGCCACGACCCGGGCCTGCTGGTCGCGGGCGTGGGAGGCGGCGGCCAGGGTGTCGGCCGTCTCCCCGGACTGGCTGATGGTGACCACCAGGGTGTGGGAGCTCAGGATGGGGTCGCGGTAGCGGAACTCGCTGGCGATCTCGGCCTCGACGGGGATCCCGGCCCAGTGCTCGATGGCGTACTTCGCGACGAGCCCGGCGTGGTAGCTCGTGCCGCACGCGACCACGTAGACCTTGTCGACGTGGCGCAGCTCGTCGGGGTCGCAGCGCAGCTCGTCCAGGACCAGGCGCCCCTCGGCGTCGGTGCGGCCGATGAGCGTGTCGCGCACCGCCTGGGGCTGCTCGTGGATCTCCTTGAGCATGAAGTGGGGGTAGCCCTGCTTCTCCGCGGCGTCGATGTCCCAGTCGACGCGGTAGCGGTGGCCCTGGGCCGGCGCCCCGTCCAGGTCGGTGACCGTGACGCCGTCGGGGGTCAGCGTGGCGACCTGGTCGTCCAGGAGTGCCTCGACGTCGCGGGTGTGGGCGACCAGGCCAGCCACGTCGCTGGCCAGCAGGCCGGCGCCGTCCATGTGGCCCAGCACGAGCGGCGCCTCCCGCCGGCACGCCACGATCGTGGCGGGCTCGTCGGCGTGGACGGCCGCGATCGCGAAGGCGCCCTGCACCCGGTGCATCGCCTCCCGGACGGCGGCCGCCAGGTCGCCGCGGTAGGAGTCGGCGACCAGGCAGGCGACGACCTCGGTGTCGGTGTCGGAGCGGAACCCGTGGCCACGCTCGGCCAGCTCGGCGCGCAGCTGCGTGTAGTTCTCGATGATGCCGTTGTGCACGAGCGCGAGGCGGCCGCTGCCGTCGGTGTGCGGGTGGGCGTTGCGGTCGTTGGGCACGCCGTGCGTCGCCCACCGGGTGTGGCCCAGCCCGGTCGAGCCCGGCAGGGGCTGCTCGCGCAGCTCCGCCTCGAGGTTGGCGAGCTTGCCCGAGTGCTTGGCCACGCGCACCGCGGGCGAGCCGCCGTCGGTGTCCACCAGCGCGACGCCCGCCGAGTCGTAGCCCCGGTACTCCAGCGTCCGCAACCCGTCGACGAGGACCGGCAGCGCCCGCGCGCCCCCCGTGTAGCCGATGATGCCGCACATGGTGGGATCCTATCGATGGCGTTGGCCGCGCCCGGCGGCGCGCGGCTCCCGGTCGCGGTGCCTATGAACCGCCGGTCGGGGCGGCCCGGCCCAGCGGGGGGAACAGCAGCGGCCCGTCGACCGTGTCCGGGTCGATGATGCCCTGCCCCGCGCCGCCGTGGGCCGGCACGCCCGGCTCGGGGACCGACGGGCTGTCGTGGCGGCGGTCCAGGAAGACCTGGGCGACCTCGGCGTCGAAGTCCTCGCACAGCTGACGGTAGCCCCAGGCGACCGCCGCGAAGCTCGCCCCGTCGGGCAGGTCGCCGGGAAACTCTGCGACGACGATCTTGGAGAACCCCCCGTCGATGCGCTCCCGGGCGAAGTCCTCCAGGCGCCCGACCGCGGCCGGGTCCGCGCTGGCGTCGTGCCAGAACGCGACGTAGCCGTGCTCGAGGTTGTGCACGACGACGCGCTCGTCGACGGGCTTGTCGTATACGCCGGTCGCCACGACGCTGCCGATGTGCATGCCCGAGGAGCCGGGCCGCTGGGGATAGATCGCCTCGGGCGGGTTGGCGGCCAGTTGCGCCGCGGTCTCGAAGTGGCCCTGTCCCTGGTCGGCCATCCGCTCGATCCGCGTGCAGCCGAGCTCGTCCAGCCGCGCGGCCACCTCGCGCTCGCGGGCCTGGGCGTCCTCCGAGCGCGACAGGCTCTGCTGCACCGCGAAGCCGGCCAGCAGCGCGGCCACGGCCCCCAGGAC
>JALYGZ010000087.1 GCA_030776845.1 Actinomycetota bacterium | reverse complement strand
CCGGTACACGACCGGCGACGCCCGGGCGCGCGGCGTCGCCGCGCCCCGGGGAGCGACGCCTCGCAGGCCCGACGGCGCGAGCTCCCACGCCACCACCGCCATCGCCATCCCCCCTCCCTCGACGTCCACACGACGGCCGGTGCGGCGCAGCGATGCGAACAAGTGTTCGACCACGGCAACTGTGCCGACCGTTGTCGCCGGTGTCAACCCCGGATCGAACAGGTGTTTGAAACTGACGGCTCGCGCTGCTACCGTGCCCGCGTCGACCCGGAGGAGTGGACCGTGAGGCACGGGCTGACCAGCCGCCAGCAGCGCATCCTGGAGACGATCCGCGAGGCGGTCTCCACGCGCGGCTACCCGCCGAGCGTGCGCGAGATCGGCGAGGCGGTCGGGCTGCGGTCGCCCTCGAGCGTGCACAGCCAGCTCGCGACGCTCGAGCGCGGCGGCTACCTGCGGCGGGACCCCTCCCGGCCGCGCGCGCTGGAGGTGCGGTTCGACCCCGACACCGAGCTGGCCCTGCCCGGGTCACCGGCCAAGCAGGTGCCCCTCGTCGGCGAGGTGGCCGCGGGCGCCCCGATCGTGGCCGAGGAGCGCGTCGAGGGCGTCTACCCGCTCCCCCGGGAGCTCGTGGGCGAGGGGACCCTGTTCATGCTGCGCGTCCGCGGCGAGTCGATGCTCCGGGCGGGGGTGCATCCCGGCGACCTCGTCGTCGTGCGCCAGCAGCCCACGGTCGAGCAGGGCCAGATGTGTGCCGCGGTGATCGACGGTGAGGCCACCGTCAAGTTCTTCCGCCGGGCCCCCTCCGGCGAGGTCTTCCTCGACCCCGCCAACGAGGGCTACGAGCCAATCGAGGTGCCGGCCGACGCCGCTGCGGCGGTCCTGGGGCGCGTCGTGACGGTGCTCCGCCGGGTCTGACAGCCGGGCGCCGTCCGCCCGTCAGTCCCCGGGGTCGTCCCGGGGGTCGGGCTCGTGCCAGGGGTCGGCGACCAGCAGGTCGCCCAGGGCCGCCGCGGTCGCCCGTCCCACGCTGGCCTGCAGGAAGGTGCCCTCGGGGCGGTGCTCCTGGGTGTGGACCTCTCCCTCCCGATGAGCGAGCGCGACCAGGTCCGTGCGCTCGTAGGGCACGGTGACCTCGACGAGCCGATGCGCCCGGGGCAGTCGCCGGGCGCCGGCCTCCAGCAGGCGCTGCAGGCCCGTGCCGGTACGCGCGGACACCGCCACGGCGCCATCGAGGTCGCGGCGCAGGGCGAGCACGGCGTGGGGGTCGGCGATGTCGGCCTTGTTCAACGCGATCACGACGGGCAGGTCGCCCGCCCCGATCTCGGCCAGCACCCCGTCCACGGCGGCGACCTGGGCACGGGCCTGCGGGTGGCTGGCGTCGACGACGTGGACGAGCAGATCGGCCTGCAGGGTGTCCTCGAGGGTGGACTTGAACGCCTCCACCAGCTGCGTCGGCAGCTTCCGGACGAAGCCGACGGTGTCGGTGGCCACGACGGGGCGCCCGTCGGGCATCTGGAGGCGCCGGGCGGTCGTGTCCAGCGTCGCGAACAGGCGGTCGGCGACGACGGTCGACGCGCCGGTCAGCCGGTTCAACAGCGTCGACTTGCCGGCGTTCGTGTAGCCGACGACGGCGACGACCGGCACGCCGTTGCGCTCCCGGTTGAGGCCCTTCACCCGGCGGGTGCGCTCGAAGTCGCGCAGGTCGGCCCGCAGCTTGGTGATACGCCGCGTCAGCTTCCTGCGGCCGACCTCCAGCTGGGTCTCGCCGGGCCCCCGGGTGCCGATCCCGCCCGCCTGCCGCGACAGAGCCTGGCCCCAGCCGCGCAGCCGGGGCATCAGGTAGCTCAGCTGGGCCAGCTCGACCTGCGCCCGGCCCTCCCTGCTGGCGGCGTGCTGGGCGAAGATGTCCAGGATCACGATCGTCCGGTCCAGAACCTTCAGGCCGAGCCGGCTCTCCAGGTTGCGCTGCTGGGCGGGGGACAGCTCGTCGTCGAAGATCACCGCGTCGGCGTCCAGCGACCGTGCCAGGCCGCGCAGCTCCTCGACCTTGCCGCGCCCCAGGAACGTGCCGACGTCCGGCAGGTCGCGGCGCTGCACGACCCGACCGGCCACGCGCGCCCCGGCGGTGTCGACGAGCAACTCCAGCTCCTCCAGCGACGCGTCGACCTCGTGCGAGCCGACGCCCGGCGTCTGCAGGGCGACCAGGACCGCCGCCTCGACCGGTCGGAAGATCGCCACGCCCTCGCGCGGGGCGCCCTCCTCGACGCGCTCGGCCCCGCTGCGCCGTTGCTCGGCCCGGGTCAGCCGCAGGTCCCCGT
>JALYGZ010000086.1 GCA_030776845.1 Actinomycetota bacterium | reverse complement strand
GCTCGTCGCCGTCGCCGCGATGTCTGCGCCGCGGTGAGCGACCAGGTGGCCCGCCGGGCCCCACAGCCGGCGGGCCCAGCGCGGCTGCAGCGTGAACGCCAGCGACGCGACGGCGGCCCACGCCGGGCGGGCCGGCAGGGGCACGGGGATGTTGAACAGGAACCACAGCGTCTCCCGGGCGGCGGCGGTCACCCGCAGCCGGGGACGCACGCGGCGGTAGTAGACGTGCAGGTCCTCGACGCGGCGGGGCGCGGCGGCCCGCTCGATACCGACGAGCTCGGCGGTGCGCACCTGTTCGGCGACGTAGCGGTCGGCCTGCTCGCCGGTGAGCCGTCCCCCGCAGCGGCGGAACGTGTCCAGGAAGCTCTCCACCTCCGTGCAGTGCACCCACAGCAGCAGCTCGGGGTCCGACACGCGGTAGGCCAGCCTCGTCTCCGGCTCCACGCCGGACAGGCGGGCGTGCAGCCTCCGCAGGCGGGCGCCCGCGCGCGCCGCCTCGGCGGTGGTCCCGAAGTTGACCGCCGTGAGGTACTCGCCGGTGCGGGCCAGGCGGCCCCACGGGTCGTCGCGGTAGTCGGAGTGCTGCATGACCCCGGCCATCGCCAGCGGGTGCAGGGTCTGCAGCATCAGGGCGCGCACGCCGGCCAGGGACATCGACGGGTCGGCGTGCACCTTCCAGGTGACGCTGTCGGGGCCGAACAGCCCGGGATCCGGTGGGCGGCTCACCGGCCCCAGCATGACACGGCCACATCCAGCCACGGCGGTCCGGCCCCCCCGGCCACGACGGTCGGCCGCAGCTTGCCTAGACTCCCCTCCGTGGCTCTCTGCCCCCCGCTGCCCATCCCCGAGCCCCGGCGATGACCGACCGCGCCCCCGACTGGCGGGAAGATCTGCGACGGGTCGAGCGCCGCATGCGCGCCGAGCTGCGCGCGGAGGCCGAGGAGTACGAGCGCCTGGCCGCCCTGGACCTGCTGCGCGGCCGGACGCTGGCCGACGTGGCCCGCGAGCTGGTCGGGCGGGGCGACATCGTCGCCGTCACCGCCGGGGGTCGCACGTTCGTGGGACCGGTGGTCCATGCGGCGGGCGACCTGGCCTGCGTGCGCGCGGCGGGCGAGGACGTGGACGTCAACCTCCCGGCCACGGCCGCCGTCCGCGTCGTCGAGCGCCGCCGCTCCGGCGGCTCACCAGGCGCCGGGCCGGACAGCTTCAAGGCCAGGCTCTTCGAGCACGAGCGCGCCGGGGTCCCCGCCGAGGTCGGGTGGGCCGGCGAGCGGCTCCTGGGCGTCGTCCGGGCGGTCGCCGTGGACCACGTCGTCATGGACGACGACGACGGGCAGCGGTGGCACCTGGCCATCGCGCGGATCGCCTACGTGGCCAGCCCGCGCGCCTAGCGGGAGCGCTCGCGGACGACCTCGATGTCCTCCACAGGCTCGCCCGGGTGGTTCACGGGCTGGCTGCGCAGCCAGTCGAGGATCTCGTCCTTGAAGAAGCGGATGGCCCGGCCGCGCGGCAGGCGGTGCGCGGGCAGTACGCCGTCGCGGGCGAGCTTGCGCACGTAGTCGATGTTGAGGTTCAGAAGACGTGCGACCTGCGCCGCGTCCATGACCGGCGGATAGTCGCGCTCCGGCGGCACGTCAGGCTCCAATCCATCCTCCTTCGAGAGATGGCCGGACGCTAGCAATAGCAAGGGTAGTTAACAAGCATTGACAGCGCTCATGCCGCCTTTCATGCCGTACGGGAACCTTCGCACATCGCCCGACCACTCGCCACCCGATCTTCCACAGACGGGGACAGGGACGATCTTGCCGGTGTTGGCAGTGCTGCTAGGGTGCTGCGCCGTCTCCAGGAGCGTGCTGCGGATCGCAGGTGAGGGGAACGGTGATCACCGAGTCTCGAGCACGTCCCTCGAGCAGGACGGCGGGGCTGCGCCGGCCGCTGCGGACACGCGTGTCGCTCGGCCACCTGGCGGTCCTCGGGGTCGGCCTGGTGGCGGTCGTCCTCAACTACGCCCTCCTGCGCGCCCGGGACGACACGGTCAGGGTGGCCGTCGCCGCCCGGGACCTCGTGGCCGGCGCCACCGTGACCCCCGACGCCTTCCGCTTCACCCGGGCCCGGCTGGACGGTCAGGTGCTGGACACCCTGTTGCGGCCCGAGACCCTCGGGGAGGTCGACGGCTGGGTGGCCATCGCTCCCGTGCCGGCGGGTGAGCTGGTCAAGCGCAGTGACCTCCTGCCGGCGGCGGCCCAGGGTGGGCGACGGGCCATGAGCCTTCCCCTGGAGCCCGAGCACGCCGCGGGCGGTGCGCTGACCCCCGGGGACCGCGTCGACGTGGTCGAGGTCCACGGCGACACCGCCCGCTACGTGGTCACCGGCGCCGAGGTGCTCGCCGTCGCCGACCCCGGCACCGCCACCGGCCTCGCCGGCACCGGTGCGTTCAGCGTGACCCTGGCGGTCGATGACCGCGCCGCCCTGCGCCTGGCCCTGGCCATCAGGTCCGACGCCGTGGAGGTGGTGCGGGCGACCGGCGCCCCGCCGGCCGACGTGGCCGCGCTGGACACGGCGGCGCGGTGAGGCGCGTCGAGGGGAGGGGGTGGCGATGACCGATGCCGAGCTGGCCATCGTGGCCAGCCCCCGACCGTGGGCGCAGCGGCTGCACCGGTTCGTCGCCGACCACGGCGGTGCGCGGGTGCGCACGACGGTCCTGCACGCCGACGACGCCCTGGCCGAGCGCTACGACGTCCTCGTCGTCGACGACACCACGTCGTTCCTCACCCGCCGCCTGGTCAGCCGGGTCCGCGACGGGGGCCGGCGCGTCCTGGGCGTCTTCGACCCGGAGGACCCCCGGGGCAAGGGCGAGCTGGTGGAGCTGGGCGTCGACGACATGATCGAGCGCGAGGCGTCGCCGCGGGAGTTCCTCGTGGCCATCGCGGGGCTGCTCGT
Source organism: Actinomycetota bacterium (assembly GCA_030776845.1). GTDB lineage: Bacteria > Actinomycetota > Nitriliruptoria > Euzebyales > Egibacteraceae > JAHWKQ01. The sequence goes on along the minus strand of JALYGZ010000086.1, from coordinate 118 downwards.
CGACGCGCCGACGGCGACGTTCGCCGCCGCGGCGACCGGGGCGACCGCCGACCGCGACGACCGTCCCACGGTTACACGGGAGACCGCGGACCAGGGGCGCCGCGTGGTGGCCGTGGGC
>JALYGZ010000085.1 GCA_030776845.1 Actinomycetota bacterium | reverse complement strand
CACGAGGAGATCCCGGGCCCGGCCGGCCACCCGGCGCGCGGCGCGCTCGTGGACGGCGTGCCCGTGCACAGCGTGCGCCTGCCCGGGATCCTCGCCTCGCAGGAGGTCGTCTTCGGTGGCGCCGGTCAGACGCTGACGATCCGGCACGACTCCCTCGACCGGCGGTCGTTCACCCCGGGCGTGTTGCTGGCCGTCAAGCGGGTCGGGTCGCTGCCCGGGCTGACCGTCGGGCTCGAGTCCATCCTGTAGCCGAATGGCCGCCAACCCCGACACCTTCACGCCCGCGGAGCGGGCGACGCTGCGGCGCCACGTGAGCAACGTCGACGGGTCCGTCTTCGCCCTCACCGACCTGCCCGAGGTCGTCAAGGGGGCTTTGTTCGCACGCTACTCCCGCTCGGCCAAGAGCCTGCGCCGCCTGCTGCTCGACGAGTTCACAGGCGATCTGCACCGGTCCGGGGGGTCGGGCGTGGCCGGTGACGCCCGCGGAACGGGCCGAGCGGAGCGGCTGTACGAGCGCATGCTGTTGGACTACGGCGACGACTCGGTCGCGCAGCTCGGCGGGGCGCACGTGGCCGTGGAGGGCGCGTCGAACCTGCTGACGAAGGTGCTGGAGCGTGGGCGCCTGGCCGCCTACCTGGAGCAGTCGACCCGCTACGTGCCCTACCACGACCGCCCGGGTGGCCGTTACCGCTACCACCGGGACCCCGACGTCATGTCGTCGGGGCACGCCGCGGCGTACGAGGGCGAGCTCGACGCCGTCTTCGACGCCTACGCGGATGCCTTCCCCCGCGTCGAGGCGTGGGCGGCGCGGCGCTTCCCCCGTGCCGCGGACACCTCGGAGCGGGCCTGGCGCAGCTCGCTGCGGGCGAAGGCCTGCGACGTGCTGCGGGGGCTGCTGCCGGCGGCGACGACGTCGAACGTCGGCATCTACGCCAGCGGCCAGGCCTATGAGCAGCTGCTGTTGCGGCTGCGCTCCTCCGAGCTGGCCGAGGCCCGCGCGTGCGGCGACGCCCTGCTGGCCGAGCTGCGCACGGTGATCCCCTCGTTCGTGGCCCGCGTCGACCGTCCCGACCGGGGCGGCGCGTGGGCCGCCTACCTGGCCTCGACCCGCGCGGACACCCGCGTCGCGGCCGGTCGTCTGCTCGCCGGCGTGGCGCCCGAGCCGGCCGACGAGGTCACGCTGGTGGACTGGTCGCCCGACGCTGACGCCGAACTCGTCACCGGCATGCTGTACCCCCATACCCACCTGCCCGAGGCGCAGCTGCGCCGTCACGTCGACGCCATGGCGCCCAGCGAGCGGGCCCAGGTCGTCCGCGCCTACGCGGGGACGCGGGGCAATCGGCGCCACAAGCCGGGGCGTGCGCTGGAGCGGATCTGGTACCGCTTCGACGTGTGCGGCGACTACGGGGCCTTCCGCGACCTGCAACGTCACCGCATGTGCACCATCGAGTGGCAGGAGCTGTCGCCGCTGCACGGCTACGAGATTCCGCCCGAGGCCGAGGAGGCCGGGGTCGCCGACGCCTGCCGCCGGGCGCTGGAGCGCCAGGCCGGGCTGTGGCAGCGACTCCACGCCGACCTGCCCCGGCAGGCCCAGTACGCGGTCGGGATGGCCTACCGGATCCGCTACTCGGTCCTGCTGAACGCCCGGGCCGCGCTGCACCTGATCGAGCTGCGGACGACGCCACAGGGACACCCCTCCTACCGTCGCGTCGCCCAGCGCATGCACGAGCTGATCGCCACGCGGGCGGGGCACACGGCGGTGGCCGAGCTCATGCGCTTCGCCGACCACGGCCGGGCGGAGCTCGAGCGCCTCGACGCCGAGCGCGCCGGCGACGCCCGCCGGGCCGCCCGCGACGCCTGACCGAGGGGACCCGAGGCGCCCGGGTCAGGCCGTGACGGTGCGGGGCAGGGCGCCCAGGACGTCGTCGGTGACGAAGTCCAGCCGCGTAACCTCCGCGCACAGCTCCCCCGCCCGCTCCAGCACGGGCTGGTGACGCGGGTGGGCCCGGTAGGTCTCCAGGTCCTCGAGCGTGGCGAAGCCGGTGAGCAGGCCGAGCACGTCCGGCTCGTCCACCGAGCGGGCGACGCGCAGCAGCGCCAGCTGCTCGATGCCGTCGACCAGTCGCCGCAGATCCCGCTCGAACGCCGCGCGCACGGTCTCGGGCATGTCCGCGTGGAAGCGGAACCGAACGATGTGCCAGACAATCACCGGTGCCTCCGACGTCGCCGGCGGGTGCGCACGACGCTAACACCCCCGCCGCTGCCCGGCCGCCGGCGGTCGGGGACCCGGGAGAAGCGCCCCGCTCCCGCTAGACTCCGGGCCACCGTCAAACCGCAGACAGGGGGACTCCGGTGCCTGTGTTCGGCCGGGTGCTGACCGCCATGGCCACGCCGCTGCACGCCGACGGCACGCTCGATCTCGACGGCGCCCGGCGCCTGGCCGCCCATCTGGTCGACCACGGCAGCGACGGCGTGTTCGTCGCCGGCACGACCGGCGAGTCGCCGACGCTGGACCACGACGAGACCCTGGCGCTGCTGCGCGCCGTGGTCGAGGCGGTCGGTGGCCGCGCCACGGTCGTCGCCGGCTGCGGCAAGAACGACACGGCCGCCACCGTGCGGCTCGTCGGGGAGGCCACCGAGGCGGGGGTCGACGGCGTGGTGCTCGTGACGCCGTACTACAACAAGCCGCCCCAGCGCGGCCTGGAGGCGCACTTCTCGGCCGCGGCCGCCGCCACGCCGCTGCCGGTCATGCTCTACAACATCCCGTCGCGGACGGCCTGCGAGATCGCGCCGGAGACGCTGCTGCGCATCGTGGAGGCCACGCCCAACGTGCGGGCGGTCAAGGACGCGGTCGGCAACTTCCCCGCCTCGGCCTGGGTGGCCTCGCGCGCGCCGGAGTCCTTCGAGGTCTACGCCGGTGACGACGTCAGCCTGCTGCCCCTGCTGGCCGTGGGCGGGGTCGGCGTGGTCAGCGTGGCCGGGCACCTGGTGGGGGATCAGCTCGCCCGCATGGTCGACGTCTTCCCCAAGGACCCCGGCGAGGCCCGGGCGCTGCACTGGCGGCTGCTGCCGCTGTTCCGTGCGCTGTTCGCCGAGACCAACCCGGTGCCGCTGAAGGCGGCGCTGCGCCTGGTCGGGCTGCCGGCCGGCCCGGTCCGCCCGCCGCTGGCCGAGGCGTCCGACGCCACGGTCGCGGGCGTGCGACAGGCGCTCGCCGCCGTGGACATGCCGGCATGACCGGCCCGCCCGTCCGCGTCTCCTTCTTCGGGGGCCTCGGGGAGATCGGCTGCAACATGGCCAGCATCGAGGTCGAGGGGCGCATCGCCCTCATCGACGTCGGCCTCATCTTCCCCGACGCCGAGCACCACGGCATCGATCTGATCCTGCCCGACTGGTCGTCGCTGATCGAGCGCGTCGACGACGTGCACTGCGTGGTGGTCACCCACGGCCACGAGGACCACGTGGGGGCGCTGCCCTTCTTCCTCCGCGACTTCCCCGGCGTGCCCGTCTACGCCTCCAGGCTCTCGGCGGGGCTGTTGCGGGTCAAGCTCGAGGAGCACCCGGGGGTGCGGGCGGACCTGCGGGAGGTCGAGGCCGGCGAGCGCATCGTCACGGGCCCGTTCGACATCGAGTTCGTCGGCGTGAGCCACTCCATCCCCGACGGCTTCGCGGTGGCCTTCCACACCCCCCACGGCATGATCCTGCACTCGGGCGACTTCAAGCTCGACCAGACCCCGATCGACGCCCGCCCCACGGACCTGCCGCACCTGGCGCAGCTCGGCGACGAGGGCGTGGCCCTGCTGCTGGCGGACTCCACGAACGCGGACGTCCCCGGCGTGGTGCCCAGCGAGCGCACGGTCGGGCGCACGCTGGGTGATGTCTTCGACGGCGCCCGGGGGCGCATCGTGGTGACGACGTTCGCCAGCCACTTCCACCGCCTGCAGCAGACGATCGACGCGGCGACCGGCGTGGGCCGCAAGGTCTGCTTCGTGGGCCGCTCGATGGTGCGCAACGTGCCGATCGCCCGGGAGCTCGGGTGCCTGACCTACCGGGACGCCGACGTGGTCGAGATGATCGAGGTCGAGCGCATGCCGCGCGACGCCGCCGTGATCGTCTGCACCGGCTCGCAGGGTGAGCCGTTCGCGGCCCTGTCGCTCATGGCGGCGGGTGAGCACAAGCAGGTCCGCGTCGAGCCCGGCGACACGGTGGTGATGGCGTCCTCGGTCATCCCCGGCAACGAGCACGCCATCTTCCGCTCCATCAACGGCCTGGTCCGTCAGGGCGCGGAGGTCGTGCACCGGGGGGTCGCGGCCGTCCACGTCTCCGGCCACGCCGCCGCGGACGAGCTGAAGATCCTGCACAACGTCGTGCGCCCCGGCGCGTTCGTCCCGGTGCACGGGGAGTACCGCCATCTCGTGGCCCACGGGCGTCTGGCGGCCGAGACCGCCGTCGCGCCGGAGCACGTGCTGGTGTGCGAGGACGGCGACACCGTCGTCGTGCAGGACGGCCGGGTCTCCCGGGGAGAGCGCTTCACGCCCGGCAGGGTGTACGTCGACGGCCTGGGAGTGGGTGATGTGGGCAACGCCGTGCTGCGCGACCGCAGCCGCCTGGCCCTGGAGGGCATCTGTGTCGCCGTGGTCGTCGTCGACCAGCACGCGAAGGTCGTCAGCGAGCCCGACGTCGTGCAGCAGGGCGTCATCTACGAGCCGGAGCAGTCCCAGATGCTCGACCTCGCGCGCAAGACGCTGAGCGACGAGCTCATCCACAGCGGCCACGACGGCGACCCTGCCGTCATCCGCCAGACGGCGGTGCAGACGCTCGCGCGTTTCTGGCGCGAGCGGACCGGGCGGAGACCGGTCATCCTCCCACACATCGTCGAGGTGTGACGGTGAGCCGCAAGGCGACCGTCCGGGAGCGGACCGGCACGCGCACCCGCGCCCGCCGGGGCGCCACCGCGGCCAGCCGGGGGCGCGAC
>JALYGZ010000084.1 GCA_030776845.1 Actinomycetota bacterium | reverse complement strand
GCGCTGGCGACCGGGGGGAGGCGTCCGCGGACGAGGGGCCCTCGGGCCGGGACCAGGCCCCCCCCGAGCAGCTGCCCGAGGACGCGACGCCGATGCGCGGCGTCGCCGCGCGCATCGCCGAGCACATGAGCGACAGCCTCCAGGTCCCGACGGCCACGTCCATCCGGGTGGTGCCCGCCAAGCTGCTGGAGGTCAACCGCAAGATCCTCAACAACCACCTGGCACGCACCCGGGGCGGCAGGGTCAGCTTCACGCACCTCATCGGCTACGCCGTGGTGCGGGCGATGACCATGGTGCCGAACATGCGGTCCAGCTACGCGGAGTCCGGTGGCAAGCCCCACGTCGTGCGGCCCGAGCACCTGAACCTGGGCCTGGCCGTCGACGTGGAGCGCGGCGACGGGCGGGTCCTGCTGGTGCCCAACGTCAAGGAGGCCGACACCCTCGACTTCGCGGGCTTCCTGGACGCCTATACCGAGGTCATCAACCGGGTCCAGAACGACGACCTGGACCCGGACATGTTCGCCGACACGACGGCGACCCTGACGAATCCCGGCACGGTGGGCACGGTCGGCAGCGTGCCGCGGCTCATGTCCGGCCAGAGCGTCATCGTGGGCGTGGGCGCGATCGGCTACCCGGCCGAGTACCAGGGGGCCGACCCCCGGGCGCTGGCCGAGATCGGCGTCGGCAAGGTCATCACGCTGACCTCCACGTACGACCACCGCGTCATCCAGGGCGCCGAGAGCGGCCTGTTCCTCAAGGCCGTCGACGAGCTGCTCACCGGCGAGCACGGCTTCTACGACGAGATCTTCCAGAGCCTGCATGTCCCCTACGAGCCGGTCCGCTGGCGTGCCGACGAGCACTCCCGGCTCGTGTCCGATGGGGGGGAGGTCCAGAGCAAGAAGCTCATCGAGGTGCACAAGCTCATCAACATGTACCGGGTGCGCGGCCACCTCATCGCCAACCTCGACCCGCTGTCGCTGTCCTACAAGCGCGTCCATCCCGAGCTCGACCCCGCCACCTACGGGCTGACGATCTGGGACCTCGACCGGGAGTTCCTGACCGACGGGCTGGGCGGCCCCGACCGGCTGCCACTGGGCGACATCCTGGGCCTGCTGCGCGACGCCTACTGCCGCACGGTCGGCGTGGAGTACATGCACATCGCCGAGCCGGCGCAGAAGCGCTGGCTGCAGGAGCGCGTCGAGGGCGTCTCGACCCGGCTGGAACCCGACGACCAGCGCCACATCCTCGGCCGGCTGAACGCCGCGGAGGCCTTCGAGAAGTTCCTGCACACCAAGTACATCGGGCACAAGCGCTTCAGCCTCGAGGGCGCCGAGTCCACCATCCCCATGCTCGACGCCGTGCTGGAGGCCGCGGCCGACGACGGCATCGGCCACGCGGTCATGGGCATGGCCCACCGGGGGCGCCTCAACGTGCTCGTCAACATCCTGGGCAAGCGCCCGGAGAAGATCTTCCGGGAGTTCGAGGGCGACGTCGACCCCGACTCGGTACAGGGCTCCGGGGACGTCAAGTACCACCTCGGCTCGTCGGGCAGGCACACCGCCCGGTCCGGCAACGAGATCGAGGTGGCGATGTCGTCGAACCCCAGCCACCTGGAGGCCGTGAACCCGGTGGTGGAGGGGATGGCCCGGGCGCTGATCGACGAGCTCGGCGACCGTTCCCCCGACGGGCAGGCCGTGGACGTCCTGCCGATCCTGCTGCACGGCGACGCCGGCTTCTCCGGCGAGGGCGTCGTGCAGGAGACGCTGACGATGTCCCAGCTGAGCGGCTACCGCACCGGCGGCACCGTCCACCTGATCATCAACAACCAGCTGGGTTTCACGACCTCGCCCGAGCAGGGTCGCTCGACCATCTACTGCACCGACGTCGCGAAGATGGTCCAGGCGCCCATCTTCCACGTCAACGGCGACGACCCCGAGGCCTGCGTGCGGGTGATGCGCCTGGCCTTCGCCTTCCGCCAGCGCTTCGCCAAGGACGTCGTGGTGGACCTCATCTGCTACCGGCGCTGGGGCCACAACGAGGCCGACGACCCCAGCTACACGCAGCCGCGGATGTACCGCCAGATCGAGCAGCTGCGCAGTGTGCGCAAGCGCTACACAGAGGAGCTCGTCAACCGCGGCGACATCACGGTGGACGAGGCCGAGCAGGCGCTCAACGACTTCCGCCAGCGCCTGGAGGACGCGCTGGCGCAAACCAAGGAATCGGCGCCCCCGGCCATGATGGAGGAGATCACCGAGCCGCCCCCGCCCGACGTCGCCCCCCCGGTCAAGACCGGGCTCAACCGGGACACGCTGGAGCGGGTGGTCGCACGGGTCACGAGCTGGCCCGACGACTTCGACGTGCACCCGAAGCTGGGCAAGCAGCTGCAGAAGCGCGCCGGCATCCTCGACGCCGACGCCGTGGACTGGCCCATGGGCGAGATGCTGGCCTTCGGCTCGCTGCTGCTCGAGGGCTTCCCCGTGCGCCTCGCCGGCCAGGACTCCCGCCGCGGGACCTTCAGCCAGCGCCACAGCGTGCTCGTCGACCACTCCACCGGCGAGGAGTTCCTGCCGCTGGCGCACCTGGGCGACGACCAGGCGCCGTTCCGCGCCTACGACTCCCCGCTCAACGAGTTCGCGGCGATGGGCTTCGAGTACGGCTACTCGGTCGCCCGCAAGGACGCGCTCGTCATGTGGGAGGGCCAGTTCGGCGACTTCATCAACGGCGCGCAGGTCGTCGTCGACCAGTTCGTCACCGCTGCCGAGGACAAGTGGGGCCAGACCTCCGGCCTGGTGCTGCTGCTGCCCCACGGCTACGAGGGGCAGGGCCCGGAGCACTCCTCGGCCCGCATCGAGCGCTTCCTCACGCTGTCCGCGGCGGGCAACATCCAGGTCACGCAGCCGACGACCGCCGCCCAGTACTTCCACCTGCTGCGACGCCAGATGCACCGCGACGTGCGCAAGCCGCTCGTGGTGTTCACGCCCAAGAGCATGCTGCGGGCCAGGGCCGCCACGAGCCCCGCGGCGGCGTTCGAGGACGACCACTTCCGGGAGGTCCTGGGCGATCCGCGCTTCGACGGCGACAGCGACGAGGACGCCGCGCGGGTCCGCCGCGTGCTGCTGTGCAGCGGCAAGATCGGCCACCAGCTCATCGCGCAGCGGGACGAGGGGCAGGCGCCGGCGGCCGTGGTCCGCGTGGAGCAGCTCTACCCGTTCCCCGAGGAGCAGATCCGCGAGGCGATCGGGCGCTTCCCCGAGGCCGACGAGGTCGTATGGGTGCAGGACGAGCCCGAGAACATGGGCCCCTGGGCGTTCATGCACGGCCGGTTGCACCGCATCCTGCGGGAGTCCCACCGCCTGCGCCACGTCGCCCGCCCGGAGAGCCCCGCGCCCGCGACCGGCAGCGCCAACGTGCACGAGCGCCAGGCGCGGCAGCTCTTCCAGGAGGCCTTCGCCGACCTGTGAGCGGGCCGCCGCTGGATGCCTCCCGGACGGACGTCGCCGTCGGGCGCGTGCCCGTCTCCGAGGACCGGCCCGAGGCGTCGCTGGTCGACGACCTGCTGGGGTTCGTCGACGCGGGCCCCAGCCCCTATCACGCGGTCGCGGAATGCGCCCGGCGGCTGGAGGCGGCGGGGTTCCGGCGGCTCGACGAGCGGCGGCGGTGGTCACTGGCCGCCGGCGACCGCGTCTACGTGGTCCGCGACGGGGGCAGCCTGGCTGCCGTCCATGTCGGGCGGGCCGCGCCCAGTGAGGCGGGCTTCCGCGCGGTGGGCGCGCACACCGACTCACCCACGCTGCGGGTGCGGCCCCGGGCCGACGTGCGCCGCCATGGCTACCGGCTCCTCAGCGTCGAGCCGTACGGTGGCGTCCTGTCACACACCTGGCTCGACCGGGACCTCACCCTGGCCGGGCGGGTGGTGGTGCGCGGGCGGGACGCCCGCCCCGTCACCCACCTCGTCCACCTGCCCGGCGCGCCGCTGCGCGTGCCGTCGCTGGCGATCCACCTGCACCGCGAGGGGACCGACCAGGGGCTCAAGCTCGACCCGCAGCGCCATCTCGCGCCGCTGTGGGCGGTCGCCGGCGAGGACGACCCGGGCCTCGCCGACGTCGTCGCCGGCGAGCTGGGGGTCGAGCCCGGTGACGTGCTGGCCACCGAGCTCGTGACGGCGGACACCCAGCCGGCCGCCCGCGGCGGGGCGGGCGACGCGTTCGTCTTCGCGCCGCGCCTGGACAACCTGGCGTCCTGCCACGCGGGGCTGACCGCTCTGAGCGGGGCCCAGGGGGCCGACGCCACGCAGGTGCTGGTGCTCAACGACCACGAGGAGGTCGGCAGCCGCAGCGCCGAGGGCGCCGCGGGACCGTTCCTGGAGGACCTGTTGCGGCGTGTCGTCGCCGCGACCGAGGCCCCGGGACCCGAGGAGCTGGCGATGTCCCTGTCGGGCTCCCAACTGGTGTCGGCCGACACTGCGCACGCCGTGCACCCCAACTGGGCCGACCGTCACGACCCCGACCACCGCCCCCTGCCGGGCGGCGGCCCGGTCCTGAAGACCAACGCGAGCCAGTCGTACGCGACCGACGCGGGCTCGGCCGCGTGGTTCGTGGCGCGCTGCGCCGACGTCGGCGTCGCGGTGCAGCATTTCGTCAGCCGCGCCGACATGCCATGCGGCTCGACGATCGGCCCGCTGACCGCGGCACGGCTGGGGGTGGCCACCGTCGACGTCGGCGCACCGGTCCTGTCGATGCACTCGTGCCGCGAGCAGGCCGCCGCCGCCGACGTCGCGCCGATGGTCGCCGCGCTGCGGGCCCACCTGGAGAGCGGCTGAGCGATGTCCAGCCGCACCGATCCGCCCGTCGCCGAGGCCGAGGCCGCCGCCCCTGCCTCGTCACGGCCGCCCGCCGGCGGGGAGGCCATGCCCCGCCCCCTCACCGCGCGCCCCACCGTCCGCGTGGGCGTCTACGCGTGGGCGGCCGTGGGGATCGCGGCTCTGGCCTATCTCGTCGGGCAGGCCACCGCCGAGGTCAGCGTCCTGGTCATCCCGCTGCTCCTGGCGCTGTTCCCCGCCGCCGTCCTGGCGCCGCCCACCGGAGCCTTGAAGTCCCGGGGCATGCCGCCCGCCGCCGCCGCGCTCGGGGTCCTGGTCGGGTCACTGCTGCTGCTCGCCGCGGCCGTCGCCCTGCTCGCGCCCGCCGTCGCCGAGGAGCTGCCCCAGATCCGCCGCCAGCTGATCAGCGGCTACGAGCAGGCCACGCGCTACCTGGAGGCGGGCCCATTCGGCTTCGAGCCGATCGAGATGAGCGAGATCACCGGCCGGATCCACGAGCAGCTGCTGCAGGCCGAGGGACTGGTCTCGGGGGTGTTCGGGGCCGCTGCCGCGGTGGCGGAGGGCTTCGCCGGCCTGGTGTTCGGCCTGGTCGCGCTGTTCTTCTACCTGAAGGACGGCGAGAAGATGGCGGCCTGGGCCCGCGATCTGTTCCCCGAAGGCGTCCGCGCCGACGTCGACCGGATCGGAACCGGTTCCTGGCACACCCTCGGCGCCTATTTCCGCGGCCAGGTCCTGGTGGCCCTCTCCGACGCCGTGCTCATCGGCCTCGGGCTGCTGCTCCTGCGGGTCCCGCTCGTCCTGCCGCTGGCGGTGGTCGTCTTCGTCGGGGGCCTGTTCCCCATCATCGGCGCGGTGGTGGCCGGATCCGTCGCGATCCTCGTCGGCCTGGCGACCGGCGGGCTTCTGACGGCGCTGGCGGTCCTGGCGCTCGTCATCGGCGTCCAGCAGCTGGAGGGACACGTCCTGGCGCCGGTCCTGCTGGGCCGCGCGACCCACCTGCACCCGCTCGCCGTCCTGGTCTCCCTCACGGCGGGGGCGATCCTGCTGGGGGTGCTGGGGGCGTTCATCGCCGTGCCGGTCGCGGCGAGCATCGCCCGGTCGGTCGGCTACCTGCGCGAGCGCATCGCCGGCTGACCCCGCAGCGCGGTGAGTAGCCGCATCGTGACTCGTGTGATCAACGGGGCTATGATCCCCACTGTGAGAAGTAAGTTCTTGTGGGTCCTGGTCGTGGGCTTCGTGATCTTCTTCATCCTCCAGTCTCCTGAGGAGGCTGCCGAGTTGGTGAGGGAAGCGGTGGCCTTCACGCGTGACGTGGTCGAAAGCGCCGCCAGCGCGTTCGCCACCTTCATCCGCAACCTCACGTGACCTGATGGGTGCGGAAACGCGCTACCTGACCTACAACGAAGAGGTCGTCCGCACCGTCCGCCGCCACCCGTCCGTGCTGCTGCCCTCGGCGGCGCTGGCCGTCGCCGCGGTGGTCGCGGCGTTCCTGTCGAGCCCCACCTACGGGGGGGACTGGATCAGCGGCGTCATGTGGTGGCTCGCCCTACTGGCCGTGCTGCGCCTGGTCTGGCGAGCCGCCCACTGGTGGCACGACCGCATCACGGTCACCGACCGACGCATCTTCGAGACGTCGGGCATCTTCACGCGAAGGATCGCGACCATGCCGTTGCGTCAGGTCACCGACCTGACGTTCCGCCGCTCGCTGTTCGGGCGCGCGCTCGGCTACGGGGAGTTCGTGCTGGAGACGGCCGGGCAGCAGCAGGCCTTCGAGAACATCCGCTTCCTGCCCAACCCCGACGACTTCTACCGCACGGTGATGTGGCTGGTGTTCGGCCGCGAGTGACGCACCGGGCCCGGACGTCAGTCGGGCAGCTCCAGCCCCCCTGTGACGGGGCGCACCGTGGCGCTGTCCGCCCGCAGCCCCCGCCACCACGTCACCCGCTCGGGCCGCATGGCGCCGTCGGCGACGACGCCGCGCAGGGACAGCCCGCACACCGGCGGGGCGTCGGCGTCCAGCACGGCCGTGACGCCTGCGCCGGGCGGGAGCGGCTCGAGCGTCGTCAGCGAGAAGTCCGCGCCCCACACCCCGGGGGCCAGACC